>NZ_RZRO01000004.1:0-167365 GCF_003997975.1 Mesorhizobium sp. M7A.F.Ca.US.005.03.1.1 | reverse complement strand
CATATAGACGAACATCTTGACCATGTTGACCCGGACGCCCGAAATCCGCGACGCCCGTTCATTGCCGCCGACGGCGAAGATATGGCGACCGAGTGGCGTGTACTTGGCGAGATAGGCGGCTCCCAGTGCAACGACGATGAGGATCCAGATCGCCACCGGCAGGCCAAGCAGCCGACCGGCCCCGAGGAAGCCGAAGCCGGTGGTGCCAAGCTCCGGCTTGCCGACGAGGTTGGGAAAGGTGCGGCCATCCGACGACAGCAGCGCCAGGCCGCGCGCGACATAGAGCACGCCGAGCGTGGCGATGAACGGCGCGACGTTTAGCCTGGTGATCAGCAAGCCGTTGACGGCGCCGATCAATATGCCGACGGCAAGCGTGATCAGCGCGATCTCAAAGACGTTGAAATAGATGGTGTAGCCGATCTGCAGGTCGATGCCGTTGAGCACGAGATACCCGGCCACCATACCGCACAGGCCGACGATCGAACCGACCGAAAGGTCGATGCCGCCGGTGATGATGACGAAGGTCATGCCCATCGCCAGGAACGCATTCAGCGCCACGTGCTTCGACATCAGGATCAGATTGGCGGTCGACAGGAAATTCGGCGCCGCGATCGAGAAGAAGATCAGCACGGCGATCAGCGCAATGAAGGTCCTGAGCTTCATAACTGTCAGCAGCACCGAGCCGCTGGAAGCGGAGGGAGCGGCCGCTTTGGCTGGGATGTCAGTCATGGGCGGTGCTCTCCGTATGTGGGGCTGGTCCGTGGCCAAGCGCCGATGCGGAGACAAGGGCTGCCTCCGTCGCCTCGGAGCGATCGAACATGCCCGTCAGTTTTCCGTTGCTCATCACCGCAATGCGGTCTGACAGCGCCATCACCTCATCGAGATCCGAGGTGGCGAAGAGAATGCCCAATCCATCGCGCGACAGTTTGCGCATCGTGCGGAAGACGTCGGCCTTGGCGCCGACATCGATGCCTCGGCTGGGCTCGTCCATCAACAGCACCTTGGGTTCGGTGAGCAGCGCCTTGCCGATCACCACCTTCTGCTGGTTGCCGCCCGACAGCGACGACACCTCTTGCGCCGGGTCGGCGACCCTGATCGCCAACTCCCGCACCACCTGCGTCACCGCCTGCCTTTCGTCGGCACCACGGATGTGGAACAGGCGGGCAAAGCGCGACAGGCTGGCCAGCGTCAAATTGCTGGCGACCGAAAGGATCGAGACAAGCCCTTCGCGCTGGCGATCCTCGGGGATCAGCGCCAGCCCGCGCCGGATGCGCCGCGTCGTATCGCGCTCCTTGACCTTTCTACCGCCAATGAAGATGTCGCCGGTCGAATGGCCGTGGCGGCCCATGATACAGTCGAACAGTTCGCTGCGCCCGGCGCCCATCAAGCCGTATATGCCGAGGATCTCGCCGGCACGCAGCGACAACGAGACATGGTCGACGGCAAGTCCGCCGGTGGCACGAGGCAGGCAGATCTCCTCGGCACGAAAAATCTCTTCGCCCGGAAGATGGCCGTCGGCCTTGGCGAAGTCCTTGGCGTCGGAGCCGATCATCTGGCGAACGATCCACTGCGTGTCGACGTTCTTCATCTCTTCCTGGCCGGTGATGCGGCCGTCACGCAGCACGGTGATGTAGTCGCCGATGCGGATCAGCTCTTCGAGCCGGTGCGAAATGTAGACGATGGCCACGCCGCGCGCCTTGAGGTCGGCGATCACCTTGAACAGGATCTCGACTTCCGCAGCACTCAGCGCCGAGGTCGGTTCGTCCATGATCAGGATGCGCGCGTCGAGCGAAACCGCCTTGGCGATCTCGACCAGTTGCTGCTGGCCGATACGCAGATCCTCGACCAGCATGTCGGGCCGGATGCCGGCCTGCAGGCGTTCCAGAAATTCCGCAGCGCGGTTTTCCTGTTGCGCGTGGTCGATTTTGCCGAAGCGGTTGGTGATTTCCCGGGTGGCGAAAATATTCTCGGCGACGCTCATATTGCCGAACAGGTTCAGCTCCTGGAACACCATGCCGATGCCACGGTTCACCGCGTCACCGGATGACGAGAAGGAAACCTCTTCGCCTTCCAGCAGGATGCGGCCGGCGGTCGGCCGTTCGACACCGGCGATGATCTTCATCAGCGTCGACTTGCCGGCGCCGTTTTCGCCGACCAGCACGTTGACCGCGCCCTTGCGCACCTCGAAATTGGCGCGCTTGACCGCAACGGTGCCGGAATAGACCTTGGAGACGTCCTCGAGCTTCAGAATGATTTCGCGCTCCGCGATCGCGCTCATGGCTTCGGCCCGATCTCTGCCTCCGCCGGCGTCACCAGCGGCAGGTCCTGGCCGCTCCCCAGCGTATAGGCGCCGAGCACCTTGGCACTGCGGCCTTCCAGCGCCTCGCGCGGCAGCTCGGAAAGCACCGTCTTGTCGGCATAAGCGTTGAAAGCCTTGCCGAACTGGGCGAAGTCGATCTGGTTGGTGAAGTCGTTGAACTGGATGAAGTCCAGGCTGTCGCGCAGCGCGGTACCGCGCACCGCCGGTCCGATCTGCACCCGTGCATCGGCTTTGCCGTCGCCGTCGACATCGACGTCGACCGTTGCCGCACGCGACTGTGTGTTGGCCGCGATAATCTTGCCTTCCAGCCGAACCGCGAAAGTCCAAGGCGAATTCGCCTGCTTGTTCGCATTGCCGTATTTGGCGCCGGCAGCCGCTGGGTCGGTTGTCGCCAGGGTGTGAACCTGCGCAAACGCTCCGGCTTTCTGCTGGAGATAGGGCACGACCTTTGCCGCCCATATCTCTTCGACCATCTGGTCTGGATTGAAGGTGGCAGCGTTGTTGCCGTCGTCCGATTTCGTCGGCAGGATCTTGCAGCCGGTCAGGCTGATGCCGACCATCACGGTAAGGATCGGCCAGTTCGGCTTGGTGTTCAGCATGGCGGCCTGTCGTTCAGCATCGTGGGCGGCCCACGGAAAATGGCGGCGAGGGGCGATCCTGGGTTCGCCCCTCGCTATTCAAATCACGCTGGCTCAGTTCGTCAGCGCGAAGGTCTCCAGCTTGGCGGCATTGTCGCCATTGACCAGAACGCAGTCCATCAATTGCTTTTCCTTGGCCGGCGACTTCTTGTTCTTGATGAAGTCGTTGGCCTGCTCGACCGCCATCTGCGCCTGCGCGAAGGCGGGCTGCAGCACCGTTGCCTTGATGCCGCCCGAGGTGATGGAGTCGCGAACATCGTTCGATCCGTCGAAGCCGACGACGATGACATCCTTGCGGTTCGCCGCGGCAAGTGCCGCATAGGCGCCCATCGCCATCGTATCGTTGCCGGAGATCACGCCCTTGATGTTGGGGTTGGCCTGCAGGATCGATTCCATCTTGGAATAGGCTTCCGTCTGGCTCCAGTTGGCCGACTGCTGGGCGACCATCTTCAGGTCCGGATAGTCGTCGATGACGTCGTGATAGCCCTTGGAACGAATGCCGGCATTGGTGTCGGATTCCTTGCCGACCAGCTCGACGAAATTGCCCTTCTCACCCATCAGCTTGACGAATTCCTGCGCGCCGAGCTGGGCGCCCTGGTAGTTGTTGGAGACGATCTGCGCGACGGCAACGCCGGTGGCGTTGATCTCGCGGTCGATCAGGAAGGACGGAATGCCTGCGTCCTTGGCTTTCTGTACCGCGGCGACGGTGGCGTCGGCGCCGGCATTGTCGAGGATGATCGCCTTGGCGCCGCGGCCGATCGCGGTGTCGATCAGCTCGGACTGCTTGTTGGCGTCGTCGTCATGGACCAGCACCAGCGCCTCGTAGCCGAGTTCCTTGGCCTTGGCTTCGGCGCCGACGGCTTCCGCCTTGAAGAACGGATTGTCGTGCGAGGGCGTGATGATGGCGATGAGATCCGCCGCGTAGGCGGGCACGGTCGTGCCAAGCGCCAGCATGCCGGCGAAAGCCGCAAGCGTCATTCTTCGTGTAAGTTTCATGAAGTCCTCCCGTTTGAAAAATTGCCTTGGTTACCCAAAGCATCTGTCGGCATCCGAATTCGTCAGGCGGCGCGGGCGGCGGATCGCTTTTGGGCTAAAGAGCCGTTTGCCGGCTTCCCCTCCACGGATCGTTGCTCCCCAGCCATCCTCCACTCGCCCAGGCATCGTACTCCTGCGAAAACCCTGTCAATCCGAGCCATGAACAGCTAAGCCAACTGGTATGATGAGTCAACCACGAATTCAGGTGATATGTACCTGATGAGCTACGATGCCGAGCGTCGGCAGCGGTACGGCGACGCGTCACGGCGCTGCGGCAGCGCCTCTCCTCTTCAGGTGATACGCTGAATGCTGGCGGCGATCTCTTCCGGCTCGAACACGCGCTTCCAGTCGTCCCGCATCAGCACCGGCTTGCCGAACTCGATCGCCTTGTTGCAGGCATCCGAGAAAACGCCCTTGGTCTCGCCGAAAATGACGGCGCCCAGCACGTTCATATGGCCGAGCAGGAAGTCGAGCGCCGCCTGCTGGTCGACGCCGCGTGCCACGACCTCGTCGACGGCTTCCTTCATGACCACCAGCAACGAGGCGCACACCGTCTCCGAAAGCCCGGGTTCCAGCAGCGCCATCTGTTCGACGCTGACGCGGTGCGAACGCATGACCGGCGCCCAGATGATCTTCGCGATCGCCTCGCCCTTGGCGTAATCCTCTTCCGGCCCCTGCATCAAGGCGCTGACCATATGCTGCTTGGCCTTGACGCCGCCGAAATAGTCCTTCTTTGCCGCCATATCTGTTTCGTCGTTGAAGATCGGCGGATGGCAGGGGTGGGTGACGAAATAGGTGAGGTCCGGTCGATTCGGCAGGTGGCCGGCGAAGGGTGCCGCCGCGTCGAGCACCACCACCATGGTGCCCGGCGCCAGCTTGCTCTCGATGCTGGTCGCCACCTTGCCGATATGCGTGTCGGGAACGGCCAGGATCACCACATCGGCGCCCTTGAGCGCTTCGTCGGCGCTGACAGTATCGAAACCCAGCCCGGTCTTCAGCCGTTCGCGGCCGGCATCGCTGACCTCGACATGGCGTATTGTGTAGGGCGACCCGCGAAAATTGGTCGACAGGCGGTAGCCCATTTTCCCACCGGCACCGAACAGCGCAATCGTTGTCATTTGGTCACTACTCCTGATCTCAGCGGACGGTATCGCCCGTCGTCAACTGATCAACTGGTATAATCACGCTACCAGATTTTGGCAATCCGATAATGACAATGAGGATGCGGGTCATGTGCTTCGCCGCGTCATCGGCTGCCGCCCTCAAGCACGAGAACCATGGATGACGCGCTCGGGATATGACCTCTAGATCACCAGAAGAAGCCCGCGCTTGCCCGCTGAGTGCGCATGAGCGCTGCTCTGCCATCCCCAGAAATAGGAGGCATGTGATAAGCGGTCGGAGGTCGGGCCGGGCGCTACTTCAAAAGATCGACCAGCATGTCGAAAGCCGCATCGATATCGCCGCGAACTGCCGCCTGAACTGCCTGCTCGTTTCGGTCGCGCAGGGCCGCAAACATCTGTTGATGGTATGTGTTCGCGGTCGAGTAGGATCCATGCAGCATATTGAAATAGGGGCTGATCTGCAGCCACAGATCCTTGATGATCTTGAGCAGGGTTTCGGATCCCGCTGCTCGGTAGATTGCGAAGTGGAAGGTATAATTCGCCCTGAGATAGGCCTTTACGTCGTCCGCGCCATTCGCTCGTTCCAGTGAGTCCAGATCGCGCGCGAAAATCGCAAGGTCCGCCTCGCTGCGGTTCTGTGAGGCCCAGCCGGCGGCGATGGCCTCTATCTCAAAACGTACATTGCGCAAATCGGTGAGCCGCTCGCGGCTGAGCGCCGGAATACCAATGGAGCGCCCGGATACTACCGTCAGCGCGTTGGCTGCCGTCAGGCGCCGCAGCGCTTCCCTGACCGGCATCGGACTGACGCCAAAGGCGTCGGCGAGGCTCTGAACCGTGACCATCTCGCCCGGCACGATGCTGCCGTCGAGGATCAACTCGGTGACCTGATTGTAGACCCGGTCCTGCAGAGTTTCCTTGGACAGTGGAATGATCTCGACACCAGGCTTCCTGAACGCCGATCCAGCCATCTCCTGTCAACCTTCCCGCCTGAGGGCGACACCTGCTTGTGTGGTCGTGTCGGAATGCAAGGTTCGTGGTGCCACGTCAAGCGGCTGACACGGCCGGTTTTGATATAAACGATTTCATCATTGATATTTGATCAAATCATGATACGGTCGCTGGCATCGAATGACAAGGGTTTACGTTTTGTGCCCTTGGGAGGCATTCGGTCGTTCTGTTTGGGAGGAGTTCCACATGGGTATCGGATCGAAAGTCCGGCGGCTCGCGCTGCTGGCCGGCATGGCTGCGTGCGCCTTCGGCCTGTCCGCCGCGCAGGCCGCCGAGAAGCACAAGATCTTTCTCAGCATGAGCTACATCGGCAATGATTGGCAGGCGGAGGCGGCCAACATGGTCAAGGCCATGGCCGCTCATAAGAGCCTGGCCGACAAGGTCGACCTGCAGGTCCAGGTCGCTGGCCCCAACGCGCAACGCCAGATTCAGCAGATCAACGCAATGGTGCAAAGCGGCGCCGAAGCCATCGTCGTGTATCCGATCTCGCCGACCGCGCTCAACCAGGTCGTCAAGAATGCCTGCGACAAGGGCGTGAAGGTCTTTGCGTACGACGCCGAGATCACCGAGCCTTGCGCCTACAACGTCCACATAGACCAGCTGGAAGCGGGCAGGGTGACCGCCGAATGGCTGGTCAAGAAGCTCAACGGCAAGGGCAACATCATCGCCATCACGGGCGTCCCGGGAACATCCGTTGACGATCAGCGGACAAAGGCCGCCAAGGAAGTCTTCGCCAAGTATCCTGATATCAAGATCGTCGGCGAGGCTGTCGGCATGTGGAGCCAGGCGGTCGCCCGCACCGAACTTTCGAAAATCCTGGCCACCCGCAATTGGGACGACATCAACGGACTGTGGATGCAGGTCGGCTGCTTCACCGCCAACTCGATGCAGCTCGAGGCTGGCAAGAAGACCAGCGAACTCCTGCCTTGCGCCGGCGAAGGTTCCAATGGCGGCCGCATCCAGATGCTGCCGGAGGGCACCGAAGTCGAAGGTGCCGCTCCTCCTTATGCACCGGCGGGCGCACAACGCATTTCCTATGCCTCGCCGCCTTATTCGGGTGCGCTGGCGCTGAAGCTTGCCGTCGAGGCGATCGAAGGCAAGGACGTGCCCAAGACCACCATCCTGCCGCTGCCGGTCGTTACCAATGAGACGATCAAGCTGTGCGACGAAGGCACATGGGCGGAGATGAAGGCCGGCTGCAACGCCTTCAAGCCGTCGCTGGTCTCCAATCCGGGCTGGTTTGCCTCGATCTTCTCGGACCAGACACCCGAGGTCGGCCTTAATGCTGCCCTCGTCGGACAACCGGAGAACTAAGCCTCCCAAGGCCCGTGTGACGATGCACGGACAACTGTCCGTGCGTCGTCAATCCATGCCAAGCCGGCGATCGAGGACAATGACAGAACACTCCGAGCTCCCCGCCATCGAGATCGACGGCATCAGCAAGGCGTTCGGCCCGACCGTCGCGCTGGACGGCGTGTCGTTTGCGATCGCGCCCGGCAGTGTCCATGCCCTGCTCGGTGAAAACGGAGCCGGCAAGTCGACACTGGTGAAGCTGCTGTCCGGGCTGGTCCGGCCGAGCCAAGGCCATGTCCGTGTCTTCGGCAAGGAGATCGCTTACGGCGCACCGCGCGCAGCACATGCGCTCGGCATGCAGACAGCATTCCAGGAGATGACCCTGGTGCGCGATCTCTCCGTGCTCGACAACATGCTGCTGCCTTACGCCCCCGTCGGCATCTCCGGCCTGATCCGCCGCGGTGCCGCCCGCAAGGCCGTCCGCCGCCATATCGAAGATCTCGGTTTTTCCGTCGATCTCGATGCCGAGGTGAGCGAGCTCGAGCTTTCGGTGCGCCAGAAGATCGAGATCGCGCGCGCCGTCTACCGCAAGCCGCGCATCCTTTTGCTCGACGAACCGACCTCGACGCTCGCCGGACGCGACGTCGACTGGCTGGGCGACATCATCGCCAGGCTGAAGGCGGCAGGCACCACTATCGTCTTCATCACCCACCGCATGCGCGAGGTCCGCGCTTTGTGCGACACGCTGACGATCCTGAGAAACGGCCGCCACATCGTCACCGCGCCGGTCGCCGATGTCTCGGATGCCGACGTCATCGAAAAGATCATCGGCCGCAGCATCGAGCAGACCTTTCCGCCCAAGCCGGACAGCGCCCAGGCCTTCGGTCCGCCGGTTCTGGGCGTGCGCGACCTCAAGGTCGGGCGCAAGCTCGACGGCGCCGGCTTCGATCTGCGCAAGGGCGAAATCCTCGGCGTCGCCGGGTTGCAAGGCATGGGCCAGCAGGACCTGTTCCTGGCCTGCTTTGGCATGGCCGAGATCGAGCGCGGCCACATCCTCGTCGACGGCCGCAAGGTCTGGCTCGGTTCGCCGGCCGATGCCTTGCGCCCCAACATGGCCATCGGCCTGGTGCCGGAAGACCGCAAATCCGAAGGCCTGTTCCTGAAATTGTCGGGCAGCCAGAACGCCACGCTGCCGGTGATATCGCGCTTCACACGGCTAGGCCTTGTCGACGCGCAAGCCGAGACCCGCTCCGTCGAGGCGGCATTCGCCACTGTCGAGGTCGACCGCCGAGCGCTGTGGACGCGGGCCGGTGCGTTTTCCGGCGGCAACCAGCAGAAGATAGCCATCGCCAAGTGGCTGGTGGCGCAGAGCCGCATCCTGCTGTTGTTCGATCCCACCCGAGGCATCGACGTCGGCACCAAGCACGAGCTTTATGTGATGATGCGAAACTACGTGGCTTCGGGCGGTTCGATCCTGCTGCACTCGACGGAGATCCCCGAACTCGTTCACCAATGCGACAGGGTGCTGGTCCTCTATGACGGGCGCATCGCCGCCGAACTCGAAGGCGACGCTATCACCGAACCGGCCATCATGCGCCCGGCGCTCGGCCATGCCGGGGAAGCCGCCGCATGAGCAGCGCAGCAGCCTCATCCCCTGTTCCCGGCGGCTTCGGACTGCGCCGTGCGCTGATGCGCAATCGCGGCGCGCTGATCGCCGCGGCCGTCCTGGCGATCCTGCTCTTCGTCGTCGACTGGATCAGCGCCGGGCCGCTGACCTATTTCGATGTGTCGTTCCTGTCGAGCGGCGGCGCCACCTCGGCGCTCGCGGCGATCGGCCAGACGATCGTGATCCTGTCGGGCGGCTTCGACCTGTCCGCCGGCGCGGTGATATCGCTCGTCAATGCCGTGCTGGCATCGAGCATGGATCCGATGGCGCCGGGCGCAAGCATCCTCCTGTGGACGGCCGTCGGCATCGGCGTCGGCATGGCGGTGGGCGCCTTCAACGGCTTCTTCATCGCGGTGCTGCGCATGCAGCCGATCGTGGTGACGCTGTCGACCATGTTCATCCTGCAAGGCGTCACGCTGCTGGTGATGGACAAGCCCGGCGGCTTCGTGTCGACCGATCTCGGCACCTTCTATCTCGGCGACGCGATCGCCGGCTGGCTGCCGATGCCGCTGGTGGTGATCGGTGTCGTCCTGCTCGCCTGGTTCTGGCTGAAGGGAACCCGCTTCGGCACAGCACTCTACGCGGTTGGCAGCGATCCGGAGTCGGCCGCTTCCGTCGGCATCAATGTCGTTCTGGTGCGCTTTGCCGTCTATGTTATCGCCGGCGGCTGCTATGGCCTTGCCGGCGTGTTCATCAGCGCCCAGACCGGCAGCGGCGATCCGCTGGTCGGCAATCCGCTGCTCTTGTCGATGTTCGCGGCGGTCGTCGTCGGCGGCACGCGCCTCGGTGGCGGGCAGGGCGGCCCGGTGGGCTCTGTCTTCGGCGCCTTTATCCTGATGATCGTGGTGAACATCCTGCTGGTGCTCAACGTATCGGCCTATTATGCGACCATTGCCGAAGGCACCATTCTGGTGCTGGCGGCACTTGCCGGCTCGATCTCGCATGCATCGGTGCTTGCCGTGCAATTGCGCGCCGCGCGTGCCCGGTTTGCCGCCTGGCGCGCCGGCATATTGCCCTCCCAGCTCGAGCGCGTGGACCGGCGTCTCAAGATCGCCGAGCCAGCCCATGCCCAGCGCAGTCCGGCATCGCCGCGCCCTGCCTTCCATCTGCGCAATGCGGAAACGCTGCGCTATGCGCTGCCGGCCTATGTCTGCCTGCTGCTCATCGTGCTCGTCACCCAGATCTGGCTCGGCCGCGCCATCCTCAATCCGGGATACTGGAATTCGCTGCTGGTGCTATCCTCCTTCCTAGCCGTCCTGGCGCTCGGGCAGGGGACCGTCATCCTGACCGGAGGCCTCGATCTCTCCGTGCCGTGGACGATCGGCATCTCCGGCATCATCCTGGCGGGCATGGTCAACGGCTCAGACGCCGCCCTTGTCTACGCCTTGCCGGTCGTCCTGGTGATGGCCTGCGCCATCGGCTTCGCCAATGGTTTCGGCATCGTCTATCTCGGCATCTCGCCGATCGTCATGACGCTCGCCACCAACGGCATTCTGCAAGGCTGTGCGCTGCTCTATTCGCAGGGAACGCCGGCCGGGTTTTCCTCGCCGATGCTGCGCTGGGTCATGACGGCCAAGCTCGCCGGCCTGCTGACTCCAATCGTGCTGCTGATGGTCGTCTTTGTCGTCGCAGCGGTACTCCTGCTTGGCCGCACCCCGTTCGGAAGGCGCGTCTACGGCATCGGCAACGGGCTGCGCGCGGCGCGCTTGTCGGGCATCGGCGTCGAGCGCACGCTCATCCTGGTCTACATGCTTTCGGCCGTCTGCGCGGCTGTTGTCGGCGTCATGCTGACCGGCTTTTCGGGTCAGGCGAGCCTCGGCATGGGCGACGACTATCTCTTGCCGTCGATCGCCGTGGTGGTGGTCGGCGGCGCGCTGATCACCGGCGGGCGCGGCCACTATCTCGGCATGCTCGGCGGCGTGTTGTTGCTGACGGCACTGCAGATGCTGCTCGCCGGCACCACGCTTCCCTATGCCACGAGGGCAATTCTTTACGGACTGGTCGTTCTGGGCGCCGTCATGGCGCTGCGCGAACGGCGGCTGCAATGAGAAGGACATGACCATGAGCACAAGGGCGCCGGCATCGGCGGACGAATTTTTGACCGGGCTGAAAGGCCAGCGCGTGCTGGTGACGGCGGGCGCAGGCGGCATCGGGTTTGCCATAGCCGACACGCTGTCACGCCTCGGCGCCCGCATCGTCGTCTGCGACGTTTCCGATGAGGCGCTGGCCGCTGCTCCCAGCAAGATCGACCTGGTCGCGGCGGTCAAGGCCGACGTCTCGCGCGACGAGGACGTCGACCGTCTGTTCGAGGCGGTCGAGAAAAAACTCGGCGGGCTCGATGCGCTGATCAACAATGCCGGCATTGCCGGGCCGACCGGCGGTGTCGACGAGATCGATCCGGCGGACTGGCGGCGCTGCATCGACATCTGCCTGACCGGCCAGTTCCTGTGCGCCCGGCGCGCGGTGCCGCTGATCAAGGCGGCGGGCGGCGGTTCGATCGTCTCGATGTCGTCGGCCGCCGGCCGCCATGGCTACGCCTTCCGCACACCCTATTCGGCGGCCAAGTTCGGTGTCATCGGTTTCACGCAAAGCTTGGCCAAAGAGCTCGGGCCGCACGCCATCAGGGTCAACGCCATCCTGCCCGGCATCATCGAGGGCCCCCGCATCGAAGGGGTTATCTCGGCGCGCGCCAAGCAGGTCGGTGTCAGCCACGAGGAGATGACCGGACGCTATCTCCAGAACATCTCGCTGCGTCGCATGACCAGCCCCTATGATGTCGCGTCGATGGTCGCCTTCCTGCTCTCCGATGCGGGGATCAACATTTCCGGCCAGTCGCTCGGCGTCGACGGCAACGTCGAAACACTTTGAGGAACAAACCATGCCCAATGTCGCGATCGTCGGAAGCGGGTTCATCGGACGGGCCTGGGCGATCAGCTTCGCCCGCGCCGGCCATGACGTGCGGATGTGGGACCAGTCGCCCACTGCCACAGGTGGAGCCCGCGACTACATTGCCGGCGTGCTCGGCGATCTCGCCCAGAACGATCTTCTGCGGGGACAGCAAGCCGGTGAGGTTCTTGACCGTATCTCCGTTGTCGCCGAGCTTGAAGAGGCGTTGGCAGGTGCCGTGCATATCCAGGAGAACACGCCCGAGAATCTCGAGGTGAAGCGCAAGGTGTTCTCCTTGATCGACACGCTTGCCGATCCCCAAACAGTCATCGCCAGTTCCACCTCGGCGCTGTTGCCGTCGAAATTCACCGACCATCTGCAAGGGCGGCAGCGCTGCCTGGTCGTGCATCCGATCAACCCGCCCTATCTCATTCCGGCGGCCGAAATCGTGCCGGCGCCGTGGACCTCGGCCGAGACGGTCGAGAGAACCCGCGCCTTCCTCGTCGACGCCGGCCACGCGCCACTGGTCATGCAGCACGAGCTTGACGGCTTCATCATGAATCGCCTGCAAGGCGCATTGCTTGAGGAAGCTTTCCGGCTTGTCGCCGATGGCTACGCCAGTGTCGAGGATGTCGACGTCGGCATCCGCGACGGGCTGGCGCTGCGCTGGTCGTTCATGGGGCCGTTCGAGACCATCGATCTCAATGCACCCGGCGGCGTGCGCGACTATGTCGAGCGCTATCAGGGCATCTATTCCAACATCTTTCCCCAGACGCAGCGGCGCGTCGACTGGGCCGGCAAGGTCATCGACACGGTCGAGGCTGATCGCCGCAAGCGACTGCCACAGCAAAGCCTAGGCGACCGGCAGGTGTGGCGTGACCGCCGGCTCATGGCGCTCGCCGCCCACAAGAGAAAATCGGATCAGGAGTTTGGAGAATGACGCAAACCAGTCGCAAGCCGGGACCTGCACAGACCAGGGGCAAGGTCATCATCACCTGCGCGGTGACGGGCGCCATCCACACGCCGACCATGTCGCCCTATCTGCCGATCACGCCCGACCAGATCGCTTCGGAGGCGATCGCGGCGGCGGAAGCCGGTGCCGCGATCCTGCATCTGCATGCCCGCGATCCGGAAACCGGCAAGCCCGACCAGACGCCGGAGGCCTTCGCCCGCTTCCTGCCGCGCGTCAAGCAAGGCACCAACGCCGCCATCAACATCACCACCGGTGGCAGCCCCTACATGAAGGTCGAGGAGCGCGTGCGCCCGGCCGCCCAGTTCAAGCCGGAAGTCGCCTCGCTCAACATGGGCTCGATCAATTTCGGGCTCTATCACCTGGCCGACAAATACGAGACCTTCAAGTTCGATTGGGAAAAGCCGCATCTGGAAGCGACGCGCGACCTCGTCTTCCGCAACTCATTCAAGGACATCGAGTACATTCTGGCGACCTGCTACGACAACGGCACGCGCTTCGAGTTCGAGTGCTACGACATCGCCCATCTGTACAACCTTTCCCACTTCGCCGACCGTGGGCTGGTGGAGCCGCCTTTCTTCGTGCAGTCGGTGTTCGGGCTGCTCGGCGGCATCGGCACGCATCCAGAAGACGTTGCCCATATGAAGCGCACTGCCGACCGGCTGTTCGGCGACCAGTTCCGGTGGTCGGTACTGGGCGCCGGCGCCAGCCAACTGCGCATCGCCGCGCAATCGGCGGCCCTTGGCGGCAACATCCGCGTCGGGCTGGAGGACAGTCTGTGGGCGGGCAAGGGCAAGCTTGCCAAGTCGAACGCCGAGCAGGTCTTGCTGGCCCGCAAGATCATCGAAGGGCTCGGCATGGAGGTGGCGACGCCCGACGAGGCACGCGAAATCCTGTCATTGAAAGGCGGGGACAAGGTCGCTTTCTGAGGCTGCCCGAGCAATCGCCGCGAGACGCAAAACGGAGGAGGACGGCATGAAGATCGAAGTCGTGGTGGACGTGAAGACCACACTGGGCGAAGGACCGCTGTGGGACGTCGAACAGGAACGACTCTACTGGATCGACAGCTTCGACGGGCGCGTGTTTCGGGCGACCGCCGACGGGCGCGAGATCCGGTCATGGGACGTGCCGATGAAGATCGGCTCAATGGCGCTGCGCAAGGACGGCGGCGGCGCTGTCGTCTCGCTGCAGCGCGGCTTCCATCTGCTCGATTTCGCCACGGGCGAGGTGACGCTGATCCACGATCCCGAGCCGGACAAGCCGATGAACCGGCTCAACGACGGCAAGGTCGACCGGCGCGGCCGTTTCTTCGCCGGCTCCATGGATACGATGGAAGAGGGGCCGTCCGGCGGTCTCTACAGGCTCGATCCGGATTTTTCCGTCACCCGGATCGATTCCGGCATCATCTGCTCCAACGGTCCATGCTGGAGCCCCGACGACCGCACCTTCTATTTCGCCGATACCTGGACCGGCGAGATATGGGCCTACGACTACGATATCGCCACCGGTGCCGCCACCAACAGGCGTACCTTCGTGCGCGTCGACACCAGCCGAGGCGGTGCGGCGGACGGCTCGACCGTCGATGCCGAGGGCTATCTCTGGAATGCGCTGGTCTATGACGGAAGGCTGGTACGCTACGCGCCCGATGGCAGCATCGATCGCATCATCGACATGCCGGTCAAGAAGATCACCAGCGTCATGTTCGGCGGACCGAAGCTCGACACCCTCTACGTCACCTCAATGGCCAAGCCGCCGCTGCCGCGTTTTCCCGGCGACGGCGTTTTGCGCGGCAGCCTGTTCGCCATATCAGGCCTTGGCGTTAGGGGCGTCGCGGAACCGCGCTTCGGCGGCTGACGCCAGGCAAGCGAAGCGCCGGTAAAATACGCAGATCAGGCCTTGGCGCAGGAATTCGGGCAAGTCTGGCAATTGATGCCGAACGTGTGCATATACAGGCATACATATATCCATGCAGAGGGGTTTCCGTTAGGCTGAGCGCCCCGCGTCAAACGGGAGCATCGATTGCCAGGATTTGCGGAAAGCGTGATGCAGGGGCCGCGAACCGTGGCCGAACAGGTCGCCAATGTCCTGCGCGAAGCGATTGCCAGTGGCACCATCAAGGCGGGCACTTCGCTGCGCCAGGACGAATTGGCCGAGCAGTTTGGCTTCAGCCGCATGCCCATTCGTGACGCCCTTCGCCAATTGGAAGCCGAAGGCATTGTTTCCATCCATCCGACAAAAGGCGCGCAGGTCGCCCGGATGGACAGCGCCGAGATCAGTGAAATCTATGCACTGCGCGAATTGCTCGAATGCGAGGCGTTGCGGCTTTCGCTTCCCAATCTCGCCGGTGACAGGCTCGACGAGGCGGAACAGGTTCTCGATCAGATCGACGCGGAGCGCAATGTCGGCCGATGGGGCGCGCTGAACCGTGCCTTTCATCTGGCTCTCTACGATGCCTGCGGCAACAATCGATTGCTGGCCTTAATCGAGGCGCACCACAATGCCGCCGATCGCTACGTCCGCATCCTGCTGTCGAACCTGGACTATCGCAGCCGCTCGCAGACGGAGCACCGCGATCTGCTGGCCGCCTGCCGGTGGCGCGACGGCGACAGGGCCATAGGCATTCTGAGGCAGCATCTTCGCGAGGGAAGCGAGACGCTGGTCAGCGCGATCAGGGAAGATGGCCTGTCGCGAAAATCCTGACGACATGGCTTGAGTTGCCTCTGCGCACGATCACTGCCACATATTGCAACATCGCTACTCGATCCGAGGATCATCATGTCCCCCGACAGCAGCCTGCCGGCGCGCGCCCTTGCTCCACGTCGCCACGAAGAGATCCTGCGGCGGCTGGGCGCCCAGGGATCTGTCAGTGTCGCCGAACTGGCCGGGTTCTTCGATGTCTCGCGCGAAACCATCCGCCGTGACCTGAAGCTGCTGTCGGATAAGGGACGGCTCGGCATTGTCCATGGCGGCGCTGCCCGCTTCGAGCCGAGCGAACCGGCAATGAGCTTGCGCAGCCACGAAAATGCCGGAGGCAAGGCCGCGATCGGCAGGCTGGCCGCCGGTCTTGTAAAGGACGGCATGGTGGTGTTCCTCGATTCCGGCACCACCACATTGGCCGTCGCACAAGCCATGGCCGACCTGCGCGATCTCACCATCTGCACGGCGAGCCTGAAGATCGCGCTTCTGCTGTGCCACGTCTCAGGCATGCGCGTGCATGTGCTGGGTGGCGAAGTCGATCCCGGCGAGGAAGCAGCCTCCGGCATCGACATGCTCGAAGCCATGTCGCGCTTTCGCGTCGACATCGCCTTCCTCGGTGGTGGCGCGCTGTCGCCCGACGGCGAGGTGACCGATTTCACCCGCGCCGGCGCCGAACAGCGCAGCCGCATGATCGCGCTTGCCGCCAAAACCTACTTCGTTCTCGACAGCAGCAAGTTCGCAAAGCTGACGCCGCTCAGGATTCCGAATTTTCAACGCGCCGCCGGCGTGATCGTCGACGCGAAACCGCAGGCTGACATCGCTGAAGCGCTTGCGCGCAAAGGGCCTGAGCTGATGGTTGCCTCTTTGATGTGATATTTTGTGGTATTTTGTGTTGATATTTGGAATTCGGCTGCTATGATCCAACCGGTGTCAAAACGGCAGGATGTCCCATGGCAAACGAATTCCCTACGCAAGCGCGCGTCGTCATCGTCGGCGGCGGTATCATTGGCTGCTCGGTCGCGTATCATCTGACGAAGCTCGGTTGGACCGATGTCGTGCTGCTCGAACAGGGGCAACTCAGCGGTGGCACCACCTGGCACGCCGCAGGGCTTGTCGGCCAGTTGCGCAGTCATTCCAACATGACCAGCCTGATCAAATACTCCACGCAGCTCTATGGCGAGCTGGAGGCCGAGACCGGGCTCGCCACCGGTTGGAAGAATTGTGGCTCGCTGTCGGTGGCGCGGACCGCCGACCGCATGACGGTGCTGAAGCGCACGGCCGCATCGGCTCGCGCCCAAGGCGTCGAGATCGACGTGATTTCGCCGAAGGAGGCGGCCGATCTATGGCCGGTCATGGCGACCGACGATCTGGTCGGAGCCGTCTGGCTGCCGGGCGACGGCAAGGCCAATCCGACCGATCTCACGCAATCGCTGGCCAAGGGTGCGCGCAATCGCGGCGCGAAAATTTTCGAGCGGGTCAAGGTCACCGGCATCAGCGTGAAGAACGGCGTCGCCTGCGGTGTCGAGACGGACCGCGGCAACATTGCCGCCGAGATCGTCGTCAATTGCGCCGGCCAGTGGGCGCGCAAGGTCGGGCTGATGTGCGGCGTCTCGGTGCCGCTGCATTCGGCCGAGCACATGTACATCGTTACCGGCAGGATCGAGGGCGTGCATCCGGACCTGCCGGTCATGCGCGACCCCGACGGGTTCATCTATTTCAAGGAAGAGGTCGGCGGCCTGGTCATGGGTGGCTTTGAGCCGCACGCCAAGCCGTGGGGCATGAATGGCATTCCCGAAAATTTCGAGTTCGCGCTGTTGCCGGACGATTGGGATCAGTTCGAGATTTTGATGGAAAACGCGCTGGTCCGCGTGCCGCAATTGGCCGAGGCCGAGGTCAAGAAATTCTACAACGGTCCCGAAAGCTTCACGCCGGACAACAATTTTCTCCTCGGCGAGGCGCCGGAACTGAAGAATTTCTATGTCGGCGCCGGCTTCAACTCCATGGGCATCGCCAGCGCCGGCGGCGCGGGCAGGGCGCTGGCGGAATGGATCGTCAACAGCGCGCCGACCATGGATTTGTGGCCGGTCGACATCAGGCGTTTCGCCTCCTTCAACAACAATCCGCGCTGGCTGCATGACCGTGTCAAGGAAACGCTCGGCTTGCATTACGCCATGCCGTGGCCGAACCGTGAACTGGACACGGCGCGGCCGTTCCGCCGCTCGCCGCTCTACGACCGGCTCGCCGCCAAGGGCGCCTGCTTCGGTTCCAAGATGGGCTGGGAGCGGGCCAACTGGTTCGCGGCACCGGGAGAGAAGACCGAGAACGACTATGCCTTCGGCCGCCAGAACTGGCACGAGGCGGTCAAGCGCGAAATGAAGGCGACACGCGAAGCCGTCGCCATCTTCGACCAGACCTCTTTCGCCAAGCTCCTCGTGCAGGGCCGCGATGCCTGCGCCGTTCTCAACTGGATCTGCGCCGGAAATATTGACGTACCGGACGGTACGTCTGTTTACACGGGCGTGCTCAATGCACGCGGTGGCTATGAGAGCGATCTCACCGTTATGCGGCTCGGCGCGGAGAAATTCCTCATCGTCACCGGGTCCGCACAAGCTGTCCACGATGCCGACTGGATCGTCAAAAACATTCCGTCCGACGCGCATGCAATCGTGACCGACGTCACCTCGTCCTACGCGGTGCTGGCGTTGATGGGACCGCGATCACGCGATCTGCTGGGCAAACTCTCCTCGGCCGATCTTTCCAACGCCGGCTTTCCCTTCGCCACCATCCGCGAGATCGATATCGGCTATGCCACCGCCTATGCCAACCGTATGACCTATGTCGGCGAACTGGGCTGGGAACTGATCGTGCCGACAGAATTCGCCGTCGGCGTCTATGAGGCGTTGCATGAGGCGGGCCGTGAATTCGGTCTGCTGGACGCCGGTTACTACGCGCTCGATGCCTTGCGCATCGAAAAGGGTTTTCGCGCCTGGGGCAGGGAGTTGACGCCTGATATCGACCCCTGGCAGGCCGGGCTTGGCTTCGCCGTGGCGATGGACAAGCCAGGTGACTTTATCGGCCGCGACGCGCTGGTTGAGACGAAGCCATCGGCAGCACCGGCAAGACGCATCGTGCTGTTCACGCTCGATGATGCCGAGCCGATGCTGTGGGGCGGCGAACTGATCCTGCGCGACGGCAAGCCGGTCGGCGAAGTCCGCTCGGCCGCCTACGGCCACACGCTTGGCCGCTCGGTGGCGCTCGGCCTGATCGAGAACGAGGCGGGCGTCGACGCTGCATTTCTCACCGGTGGTCGTTTCGAGATCGACCTTGCCGGCGTTCGCCATGCCGCGACAGCACATCTGCGCAGCCCCTACGATCCGAAGTCGGAGCGGGTGAAGGCTGATGCGGTGGAGATCAGGGCCGCCGCTTAATCCGCCGACATCGAGCGCGCCATATCCAGGAAAGCCCGCACCAGTTTGCCGCCGCTGCGTTCACGCAGGCAGATCAACGCCTCGTCCATCAGGGTCTCGGGAGCATCGATGGTGATCGGCACCAGCCGCGAATCCTGGCCGAATTCGGCCGCCGAGACAAAGCCGATGCCGGCGCCCGAGGCGACGATCTCGCGGACGGCTTCGCGGCCCTCGGCTTCGATCGCCGGCCTCAATTCGATTTTCGAGGCGGCTGCGAGATCTTCGAGTTTCTGACGCGTCTTCGATCCACGCTCGCGCATGACCAGTGATTCCTGCGCGAGCTGCTTGAGGGTGAGCGACTTTTTCGCGGCCAGCGGGTGGTCGACGGATGCAAACGCGATGATCGGCGTCGAGTTGAGTTTCAGCACCTCGAAATCGCGCCCCGTCGGCACCTCGCCCAGCACGCCGATATCGGCATCGTAGCTGTAGAGGCTGCTGATCACCGTCTCGGTGTTGCCGGCGCGCACCGAAACCTGCACGCCGGGGTAGCGGGCCCGGAAGCTGCCGAGAATATGAAGCAGATGATGTGCGGCATCGGCGACGATGCGCAGCGTGCCGGAACGCAGGGCGCGGGACTCCGTCAGGAGTTCGAGCGCCTGTTGCTCGGTATCGAACATGCGGTGGGTTATTTCGAGCAATTTCTGGCCCGAATGGGTCAGCGTGACCTGCTTCTTGTTCCGGTTGAACAGCAGCACATCATACTCTTCCTCGAGCTTGCGCACCTGGTCCGAGATCGCCGGCTGGGTCAGGAAGAGCGCCTCGGCGGCGCGAGAAAAGCCACCGCAGATGGCCACCTGGTGAAAGGCTCGCAACTGGACGTAGCGCATCTCCCGTGCCTCCGACACTTCTGAAATCGCCGACATCTTATCATAAGGATTGCTTAGGAAAAGATCGAAAGGAACGATTTGACTTATGTTTTGCCGACCCTCAGCCTGAGCATGGGTCGACATCCCTGCCGGCCGTTGGCACCGGAGGCGTCGCCATGCAATTTTCCATCATCCTGCTGCATCTGGCGGGTGCGGTCATGCTGCTGCTCTGGGCCGTGCATATGGTGCGCCAGGGTGTCGAGCGGGCCTGCGGGCTCGCTTTGCGTGATGCCCTGAGGCAAGCCCGGGGTGAGCGGATCAGATCGGCCGGTGTCGGCACCGTGCTTGCCGTGCTGCTGCAGAGCTCGACCGCCGTCGCTATCCTGGCGGCCGGGTTTGCCGCCAGCGGCATGGTTTCGGTGTCGGCCGGGCTGGCGATCCTGCTGGGCGCCGATCTCGGTTCCGCCCTGGTCGTGCAGGTGCTGTCGTTCGACCTCAGCTGGCTTGTGCCGGCGCTGA
This sequence comes from Mesorhizobium sp. M7A.F.Ca.US.005.03.1.1, assembly GCF_003997975.1. Taxonomy (NCBI): domain Bacteria; kingdom Pseudomonadati; phylum Pseudomonadota; class Alphaproteobacteria; order Hyphomicrobiales; family Phyllobacteriaceae; genus Mesorhizobium; species Mesorhizobium sp. M7A.F.Ca.US.005.03.1.1. The sequence goes on along the minus strand of NZ_RZRO01000004.1, from coordinate 146,939 downwards.
TCCTGGTCGGCGGCGCGATGGCCCTGAAGTTCGAAGTGGCTGGCATCAGGCATAGCGGGCGAATCCTGATGGGGGTCGCCTTCGTCCTGTTGTCGCTGCATATGATCGGCGAGGCGACCGCACCGATGCGGCAGAGCACCTTGCTGCCACTGGTGATTTCCTATCTGCGCGCGGACTATTTCACCGCCTTTGCCGCCGCTGCCCTGTTCACATGGCTGATCCACTCCAGCGTCGCGGCGATCCTGCTGTTCGTCACGCTTGCCGCGCAAGGCGTCTTGCCGGTCGAGGTCGGTCTGTTCTTCATCCTCGGCGCCAATTGCGGCGGCGCGCTGATCGCGGTTTGGCTGACGCGCGGCGAAGCCGTCGAGGCGCGCCGTATCCCGCTCGGCAATCTGATCTTTCGCGGCACGGCGGCGCTGGCGGCTTTGTTCGCGCTTCAGGCCGTGACCTTCCCGGCGCATCTGTTCGGCGCAACCGAAGGCCGCCAGCTGGTCAACCTGCACCTTGCCTTCAATCTGGTGCTGGTCATCTGCTGCTTGCCGTTCACCGGCATGATGGAGCGGCTGGTCGCCTTGTTGATCGCAGACAGGCCGGTGGCAAAGGCCGAAGAGGGTGGAGACCTGATGTCGCGCCGCACCAGCGCGCTCGACCGCACCGTCATGCGCACACCCGGTCTTGCGCTAGCCAGTGCCACCCGCGAGCTGCTGCGCATGGGCGAAGTCGTCGAGGTGATGCTGCGCCCAGTGATGGATTTCTTCGACGCCGGCACCGGCGACCAGATACGCCAGGCCCAAAAACTCGATGAGGAGGTCAACCGCGCCCATACCGAAATCAAGCTCTACATTGCCGAAGTCAACCGCGGCAGCATGAGCGTAGCCGAAGCGCAGCGCGGCATCGAGCTCACAGACTTCGCCATCAATCTCGAACGCGCCGGCGACATCGTCGCCAAGAACCTGCTCGTGCTCACCCAGGAGCTGCGTGACAAGAACCTGCGCTTCTCACGCGACGGCTGGAGCGAACTGGCCGGGCTTCACAACCGTGTCATGGCCAACATGCAGCTTGCACTCAATGTGCTGGTGTCGAGCGATCTCGATTCGGCGCGGCAACTCGTCGTCGAGAAGGAGCGGATGCGCAGACTGGAACGCACGAGCCACGACCGTCACCTCAAGCGCCTGCAATCGGGAATGCCGCAGAGCATCGACACCAGCGACATCCACCTGGAGGCCGTGCGGGCGCTGAAGGAGATCAACTCGCTGATGGCCTCGATCGCTTATCCCTTGCTGACGCAGAGCGGTGATCTGCTGGAAAGCCGGCTGGCGAGAGGGGCTGCGGAAGTGAGGGCTCCTGCACTGGCCTGAGGACGGATTCCCGCCCGGCATGTCATTACTAAAATCGATACATCGATACAAAATAACGATTTTACAAATAGATCATTCAGGCCAAGAATAAGGCCACATCGAACGCAGATCGAGCGGAGGACAACATGCTCGCCGAGACGAAATTTGCCGCGGAGCCGCTGGCCAGCCCGGCGCTGGGCGAGCCGTATCTTCTGACCCCGGGGCCGCTCACCACGGCCTATTCGGTCAAGCAGGCGATGTTGCGCGACTGGGGATCGTGGGACGGCGACTTCCGCGCCATGACATCGGATATGCGTCGCCGCCTGCTGGCGCTGACCGGGGACAGGAACGATGAGTTCGACTGCGTGCCGATGCAAGGCAGCGGTTCTTTCTGCGTCGAAGCGATGCTGGGGTCGTTCGTGCCCAGGGACGGCAAGGTTCTTGTGCTGGCCAACGGCGCCTACGGCCTGCGCGCCGCGCAGACCATGCAGTATCTCGGCCGCGCCTATACGCTGATCGACAAGGGCGACTATCTGCCCCCGCGCGGCGACGAGGTGGCAGCGGCCCTCGCGGCCGACCCTGATATCACCCATGTCATCGCCATCCATTGCGAGACCAGTTCCGGCATCCTCAACCCGGTCGCTGAAATTGCCGAAGCCGTCCATGCCAAGGGTCGCAAGCTGCTGGTCGATTCCATGAGTGCGTTCGGCGCCGTGGCGCTCGACATCAACGAAATCCGCTATGAGGCGATGGTCTCGTCCGCCAACAAGTGCATCGAAGGCGTTCCGGGTTTTGGCTTCATCATCGCGCGCAAGAGCGAACTGGAGGCCGCCAAAGGCAGGAGCCATTCGCTGTCGCTCGATGTCCACGCCCAGTGGGCGCACCTGAACAAGACCGGCCAGTGGCGCTACACGCCGCCGACGCATGTCGTGGCCGCCTTCCTCGAAGCACTGCGCCAGCATGAGGCCGAAGGCGGCGTCGCCGGCCGTGGCGCCCGCTATACGAGGAACCGCGACGTTATGGTGGCCGGCATGCGCGACCTCGGTTTCGAGACACTGCTCCGGGATCGCTGGCTGTCGCCGATCATCGTCACCTTCTTCAACCCGGCTCATGCCAGTTTCGCGTTCGACCGTTTCTACGACCTGATGAAGGACAAGGGCTTCATCATCTATCCGGGCAAGCTGACCGCCGTGGATTCGTTCCGCGTCGGCTGCATCGGCCAGATGGACGAACATGTCATGCGCCGCGTCGTCGAGGCGGCGGCGTTCTCGCTTCATGAAATGGGCGTCGACACCGCCGCCCCACCCGCCGCGGCACTTGCCGAACGCGCCAAACTCGCCGCCTGAAGCGGCCGACTTCGAGGATATCAGATGAACCAGATGTCTCCCATCAACGTCGCGGTCAACGGCCGCACCTATGCCTGGCCGCGCGTGCCGGCGATCGCCATCTGCCTTGACGGCTGCGAGCCGGCCTATCTCGACGAGGCGATAGAGGCCGGGCTGATGCCGGCTCTGGTCAGGATCAAAGAGAAGGGCACGGTGCGCTTTGCGCATTCGGTCATCCCGAGCTTCACCAACCCCAACAATCTGTCGATCGCCACCGGCCGACCGCCGTCGGTGCATGGCATTTGCGGTAATTATCTCTATGAGCGCGAGACCGGCAAGGAAGTGATGATGAACGACCCGCGCTTCCTGCGCGCGCCGACCATCTTCCAGGCCTTCTACGATGCCGGCGCCAAGGTCGCCGTGGTCACCGCCAAGGACAAGCTGCGTGCCTTGCTTGGCAAGGGCCTCGCCTTCGATGAAGGCCGCGCGCTGTGCTTCTCGGCTGAAAAATCCGACACCACCAGCAAAGCCGAGCACGGCATCGACAATGCCTCGAAGCACTTTGGGCTGCCGGTGCCGGAGGTCTATTCGGCAGAATTGTCGGAATTCGTCTTCGCCGCCGGCGTCCAGCTGCTGAAGGAATTCCGCCCCGACATCATGTACCTGACGACCACCGACTATGTGCAGCACAAATATGCGCCCGGCGTGCCGCAGGCCAACGCCTTCTACGAGATGTTCGACAAATACCTGACCGAGCTCGATGCGCTGGGTGCTGCCATCGTCGTCACCGCCGACCATGGCATGAAACCGAAGCACAAGGCCGACGGCTCGCCCGACGTGGTCTATGTCCAGGATATTCTCGACGACTGGCTGGGCAAGGACGCCGCCCGCGTCATCCTGCCGATCACCGACCCCTATGTCGTGCATCATGGCGCGCTGGGTTCCTTCGCCACCGCCTATCTGCCTGATGGCGCCAACCAGGCCGATATCATGGCCAGGCTGGCCAAGATCGACGGCATCATGCTGGTCGTCGACAGCCCGACCGCCTGCGAGCGCTTCGAGCTTCCGGCTGACCGCATCGGCGACATCGTGCTGATCTCGACCGAGAACAAGACGATCGGCACCTCGGAACATCGCCATGACCTGGCGGCTCTGAACGAACCGCTACGGTCGCATGGCGGGCTGACCGAGCAGGAGGTGCCGTTCATCGTCAATCGTGTGCTGCCGGAATTGCCGAACGAGCCGACGCTGCGCAATTTCGATGCCTTCTATTACGCGATGATGGCGGCGGCGCTGGCGGGCTGAGCCAATGTCGACCCCCACTCCGCCTCGCTACGCTCGGCACCTCTCCCCCGATCGACGGGGGAGAGGAAAGGCGCCAGGGTTAGCCGCGGCTTAGCCTGAAAACGTTGAGGCACTGACCTCGCCTGATTTCCTCTCCCCCGTCGATCGGGGAGAGGTGGCCCGAAGGGCCGGAGTGGGGGTCGAATCCTCCGCGCAACAAGAATCTGCTGGAGCAGAACCCATGACCAAGCTCGACCCCGCCATCAAAGTTCGCCACGAGCCGATGCGCATCGCCGGCAGACGAGTCGATGCCGACGGCGTCGTCGAGGTGCGCTACCCCTGGAACGACACCGTCATCGGCACCGTTCCGGCCGGCCGCGCCGATCACGCCCGCCAGGCATTCGAGATCGCCGCCGGCTACAAATCGAGGCTGACCCGCTACGAGCGTCAGCAGATACTGTTCCGCACCGCCGAGGCATTGGCCTCGCGCCGTGATGAAATCTCCGATCTCATCACGCTCGAGCTCGGCATCTCCAAGACGGACTCGCTCTATGAGGTCGGCCGTGCCTATGACGTGTTCACGCTGTCGGCGCAGATGTGCATCCAGGATGACGGGCAGATCTTCTCCTGCGACCTCACCCCGCACGGGAAGGCGCGCAAGATCTTCACCACTCGCGAGCCGTTGAAGGCGATCTCGGCGATCACGCCGTTCAATCATCCGCTCAACATGGTCTCGCACAAGGTGGCGCCGGCGATCGCCACCAACAATTGCGTGGTGGTCAAGCCGACCGAACTGACGCCGATGACCGCACTTCTCCTGGCCGACATTCTCTATGAAGCCGGCCTGCCGCCGGAAATGCTGTCGGTGGTGACCGGTTGGCCGGCCGATATCGGCAACGAGATGATCACCAACGACAACATCGACCTGATCACCTTCACCGGCGGCGTGCCGGTCGGCAAGATGATCGCCCGCACCGCCGGCTACAAGCGCCAGGTGCTGGAGCTCGGCGGCAACGACCCGCTAATCATTCTCAACGATCTATCGGACGAGGATCTGGCAAAGGCGGCGGACTTGGCAGTGGCCGGAGCGACGAAAAACTCCGGCCAGCGCTGTACCGCGGTCAAGCGCATCCTCGTCCAGGAAAGTGTCGCCGACCGTTTCGTGCCGCTGGTGCTGGAGCGGGCGAAGAAGATCCGCTTCGGCGATCCGATGGACCGCGCGACCGACCTTGGTACGGTTGTGCACGAGAAGGCGGCGGCGCTGTTCGAAGCCCGCGTCCACATGGCTGCCGAGCAAGGCGCCGACATTCTCTACAATCCGGGCCGCCAGGGCGCGTTGCTGCCGCCAATCGTCGTCGATCGCGTGCCGCATACATCCGAGCTGGTCATGGAAGAAACCTTCGGGCCGATCATCCCGATCGTGCGTGCGCCGGACGATGACGAGGCGTTGATTGCGCTCTCCAACTCGACCGCCTTCGGCCTGTCGTCGGGCGTCTGCACCAACTCGTTTCCCCGCATGCAGAAATACATCGCCGGGCTGCAGGTCGGCACCGTCAACATCTGGGAAGTGCCGGGCTATCGCATCGAGATGTCGCCCTTCGGCGGCATCAAGGATTCGGGCAACGGCTACAAGGAAGGCGTCATCGAAGCGATGAAGAGCTACACCAATGTGAAGACATTTTCGCTGCCCTGGTCCTGACCGGACGGCATTGACGGATAGAACAATCGAGGGAGCGTTCGCCGCTCCCTCATTCGCATTTCGGAGACCATGATGGCCGCGATATCTGAACTTGTGCACACCGAAGGCGATTCCAACACCACAGCGGCTCGCGGTCGCTGGGATGCCGGGCAGGGCGATCCGCGGATCCGCGGCCTGCTCGATCGCGACGCGGCCGCCTTCATGCACCAGAGCCTGTCCAGCCCCTGTTTGTCGACGATCGCCAAGGCGCAAGGCATCTGGATCGAGGACACCGCCGGTCGCCGCTTCATGGATTTCCACGGCAACAGCGTCCATCACCTCGGCTATGGCCACCCGAGGCTTGTGGCCGCCATCAAGAAGCAGCTCGATGAGCTCTGCTTTGCGCCGCGCCGCTTCACCTGTGAGCCCGCCGTCGAACTGGCCGAGAAGCTGGCGGCATTAGCGCCCGGCAATCTCGGCAAGGTGCTGTTCACCACCGGCGGCTCGGACGCCATCGAGGTCGCGCTGAAGATCGCCCGCGCCGCGACCGGCCGCTTCAAGACGGTGTCGTTCTGGGATGCGTTCCATGGCGCCGGCTTCGGCGCAGCAAGCGTTGGTGGCGAGGCGACCTTCCGCTCGCACATATCAGGCCCGATGATGACCGGCACCGAGCACGTCGCGCCTTGGGACGGCTATCGCTGCCCCTATGGCCACGATTCCCTGGAAGCATCGGGCCTCGCCTGCGCCAACATGATTGCCTACGTCCTTGGCCGCGAGCAGGACGTGGCGGCGGTCGTCGCCGAACCGATGCGGGCGACGCCAAACCCGCCGCCGCCGGGCTTCTGGAAGCGGGTGCGCGAGGCCTGCGACCGGCACGGCACGCTCTTGATCTTCGACGAGATCCCGACCGGCCTTGGCAAGACCGGCAAATTCTTCGCGCACGAGCATGATGATGTGACGCCTGACATCGTCGTCATCGGCAAGTCGCTCGGCGGCGGCGTCCTGCCGATTGCCGCCATCATCGCGCGCCGCGATCTCGACGTCACCGGTGGCTTCGCGATCGGCCACTACACCCACGAGAAGAACCCGGTGACGACCCGCGCCGCATTGACGACGATCGACATCATCCTGGAGGAAGGGCTGGTCGAGCGCGCGGCCGAACTCGGTCGGCACATGCTAGGGCGCATGCAGCACCTGATGGCGCGGTCGCCCCATGTCGGCGACGTCAGGGGCAGGGGACTGATGGTCGGCGTCGAGCTCGTCGAGGATCGCGATACGCGCCAGCCGGCACGCGATCTCGCCGAGCGCGTCTTCTATGCTTGCCTTGAACAGGGGCTGAGCTTCAAGATCAGCCAAGGCAACGTGTTGACGCTGTCGCCGCCGCTGGTCATTTCGAAAACCGACCTCGACGGCGCGCTCGACATCGTCGAGCGCACGGTGCTGGCGGCCTGACCATGAAGGCCGTGCGCACCGACCGCGAACTCGAATGTCCCGGCATCGACGCCGGCTTGCGGGCGAGGGGGGTCGAACTGGTGACGCTGCCGGACGGCATCCCCGAAGCTGATCTCATGCAGGCCGTTGCGGACGCCGATCTTTTGCTGATGTGCTACACGCCGATCACCGCACGGGTGATCGAGGCGGCTCCCAGATTGAACGGCATTGTCAAATATGGCGTCGGCGTCGATGCCATCGACATCCCCGCCGCGATGCGGCGTGGCATTCCCGTTGTCAACGTGCCGGATTATGCTGAGGAAACCGTCGCCGAAGGCGCCTTCGCGCTGATGATCGCGCTGGCCAAGCGGCTGCCCTCCATCACCGCGGCGGTGTCACGTGATGGTTGGATCTGGCCCGAGCAACGCTGGCTGGGGCGCGACATGTCCGGCGCCACGCTTGGGCTCGTCGGCTGCGGCAAGATCGGCCGCAGCATGGCGCGCATGGCAGGCCAAGGATTTCACGCGCGCGTTCTCGGCTTCGATCCCGGTGTCGATGTCGCAACCATGCGCACCGCCGGCATCGAGAAGGTAGAAGACCTCCACGTCATGCTGCGCGCCTGCGATTTCGTTTCCCTCCACTGCGTGCTGAACGACAGGACGCGCGGCTTGATTGGTGAAGCCGAGCTCGCTTGCCTGAAGCCTTCCGCTATCATCGTCAACGTCTCGCGCGGCGCGCTGATCGACGAGGCCGCCCTTGTCGAGGCGATCATCTCGGGGCGCATCGGCGGCGCCGGGCTCGACGTCTATTCGGTCGAGCCGCTGGCCAAATCGGGCCATCCGATGAGCGCGCTGTTCGGCCGCGACAACGTCATCCTGTTTCCGCATCTCACCTTCTTCACGCAGGGGGCCATGCGCCGGCTCGAAGACGACACGCTCGCGCGCTGCTTCGAAATTCTCGAAGGCCGGCCGGTTACCGTTCGTTCGTTCGACCCGCGGCTGCGGGCGCAGACATCTGGGGTTTCATTCGGCTGACCATCACCATCTCTGCAGCCAATCGCGGGCCTTCCGCGAGGCCGGAATCGAAGCCAGGCCAGCGTTGCGACAGTTCCATGACAACTATCAGGTAAAGTTTGCCTCTCATAAAATAAATAGATTTTACTTATCGATCCTCAGTCCCCAAAGTCGGCACAACGACGAGATCGAACGGTGCCGCATAAGGCTCCGGCCTACAGGCGAGATCGTCACAGTGCATCGCAGAATGTGCCATCAATCAAAGGGGAACTGAGCATGAAATTGCAAAAGGCAACCATAGCTATGGCCTTAGCCGCGTCGCTGTTGGCGTCGTCGGCTCTTGTCGGACCGGCACTCGCCGACGGCGTCGTCACCATCTATTCCGCCGACGGCCTGCATGACGGCAATGGCAGCTGGTTCGAGACCGAATTCGCCGCCTTCACCAAGGCCACCGGCATCACCGTGCAGTATATCGAGGCAGGTTCCGGCGGCGTCGTCGAGCGTGTCGCCAAGGAAAAGTCGAATCCGCAGGCCGACGTGCTGGTGACCTTGCCGCCCTTCGTGCAGCGGGCCGCGGCTGACGGCCTGCTGCAGGACTACAAGCCGGAAGCCGCCGACCAGATCGATGGCGGCACAGACAAGTACCGGCCGCTGGTCAACAACTATATGAACTTCATCTACAACAGTGCCGTCCTGCCGGAAGCGCCAAAGGCCTACAACGACCTGCTCGACCCGAAGTTCAAGGGCAAGATCCAGTATTCTACCCCCGGCCAGGCCGGTGACGGCACCGCCGTCATGCTGCAGATCATCCACGCCTTCGGCAGCGAGGATGCCGGCTTCGAGTTCATGAAGAAGCTGCAGGACAACAATGTCGGCCCCTCCGCTTCGACCGGCAAGCTGACCGCGCTGGTCAACAAGGGTGAGCTGCATGTCGCCAATGGCGATCTGCAGATGAACATGTCGCAGATGGCCGACAATCCCAATATCAAGGTGTTCTGGCCGGCTGGACCTGACGGTGTGCGCTCCACCTTCGCGCTGCCCTATGAAATCGGCCTGGTCACCGGCGCACCCAACGCAGACAACGGCAAGAAACTGATCGACTTCCTGCTCTCCAAGGAAGCCCAGTCGAGCATCAGTTCCGTTGCGCTCGGCATGCCGGCTCGCAAGGACGTCAAGCCGGATGACGCCAACTTCGCCAAGGCGCAGGAGGCGATGAAAGGCGTGACCATCTGGTCGCCGAACTGGGACGACGCGCTGAGCAAGCTGCCCGATTATGTCAAGCGCTGGAACGAAGCGACCGGAAGTTGATCCGCAAGGGAAACCCGGAGGACCACGCCATGTCGGCCGCAGCCTTTACTGGTACCAGTGTCATGGACATCGACGCCGCGAAGGTTCGCGGCGCCGGCTCCAATGTCCATTTCGACAAGGTCAGCGTTGCCTATGGCGCGCATGTCGTCCTGCATCCGCTGACCCTGGATATCGCACCTGGCGAGATCCTGGCGATGATCGGCCCATCCGGCTCCGGCAAGACCACGGCCCTGCGCGCCGTGGCCGGCTTCGTGCGGCCCGCCAGCGGGCGGATCCGCATCGGCGCCACCGATGTGACCGATCTGCCGCCCTATGAGCGCGGCCTCGGCATGGTGGTGCAGAACTACGCGCTGTTTCCGCATATGCGGGTCGAGGACAACGTTGCCTTCGGCCTCAGAGCACAGGGCGCCGACAAGGCGCTGATCGGCGAGCGGATCAAGGATGCGCTCGGCACTGTCGGCATGTCGGCCTATGCCCGGCGCTATCCGCGCGAGCTTTCGGGCGGACAGCAGCAGCGCGTGGCGATTGCGCGTGCCTTGGCCGTGCGGCCGCGCGTGCTCCTGCTCGACGAGCCGCTCTCGGCGCTCGACGCCCAGATCCGCCGCAACATGGTCGAGGAGATTGCGCGGCTGCACCGCAGCCTGCCCGGCCTGACGATCCTCTATGTCACCCACGACCAGACCGAGGCGCTGACGCTTGCCGACAAAATCGCCATCATGCGCGACGGCAGGGTCTGTTCGCATGGACCGACGACCGAACTCTACCGCCGCCCGCCAAACCGTTTTACGGCCGAGTTCCTCGGCCGCGCCAATCTTCTTCCGGTAACGGTTGCCGAGGCCGTCGGGTCGAAGGGATTTGCCACGGCAAGGCATGGTGACGCGCTGCTGACCGGCGCCGGCCGCAACGAGAAGGCCGGCGACAAGAGCCTGCTCTGTATCAGGCCGCAGCATCTCAGCCTGACCGCCGACAGCGACCATACCAACCGCATCGTGGGCACGCTCCAGGAAGTGCACTGGCAGGGCGAACTGACCCATCTCGTGCTCGACGTCGACGGCACGCCGGTGCGTGTCTCGGCGACCAGGCTGCCGATCGCCTTGCCCGAACCCGGCGCCAAGGTGCCGCTGTTCTTCGCGCCCGCCGACACCTCGCTTCTCCCGGAAGACGCCGGTGTCTGAGGCCGTCACACTTCGCGCGCCGGCGTTTCGGAGGGAACCCGGCAAGCTCTGGATAGTGCCACCGGCGGCCCTGCTGGCGCTGCTGTTCTTTTATCCGCTGGCGCTGATCGCCCGGCAGGCCTTCCTCGACGACAGCGGCGTCGCCAATGTCGCCGAAGTCATCCGCGTGCTGCATTCGCGCTTCTTCCTCAACGCGCTGATCAACACGGTGTCGATCTCGGTCGCGGCGACAGCCGGATGCCTGGTCGTCGGCCTCGTGCTGGCGCTGATTCTGGCCTTCGTGCCGTTCCCCGGCAGCGGCTTCATCGCCCGGCTGATCGATACTTTCATCGCGCTGCCGACATTCCTGGTGACGCTTGCCTTCACCTTCCTCTATGGCTCCGCCGGCATGCTCAATGCCGGGCTGATGGAGACCTTTTCGCTGCCGCTGCCGCCCGTCGATTTCCTCTATTCCGCGTGGGGTGTGATCCTGGCCGAGGTCACTGTCTACACACCCTTCATCCTGCGGCCGCTGCTCGCCGCCTTTTCGCTGGTCGACCGTGGCCAGATCGAAGCGGCGAGCGTGCTCGGCGCGCGGCCGTTTCGCATCGTTCGCCAGGTGATCCTGCCGGCGGCAATCCCGGCACTCATCGCCGGCGGCAGCCTCTGCCTGTTGTTGACCGTCAACGAATTCGGCATCGTGCTGTTCATCGGCGCCAAGGGCGTCATCACCCTGCCGCTGCTGATCTACGGCAAGGCGATCCAGGAATCGGCCTATCAGGTCGCCTGTATCATCGCCGTCGTCAACATCGCGCTGTCACTCGGCCTGTTTGGCCTCTACCGTTTCGCCGCCGGCCGGTTGGGAGCCTAGCCTATGCTGGTCTGGTCACGCTCCGGTCGTCTTGTCCTGTGGGTGCTCTTCGCACTGATCTTCGGCGTGCTGTTCCTGGCGCCGCTCGCGGTCATCCTCCTGTCCAGCCTCGCCGACCAGTGGAACGGCGTGCTGCCCAACGGCCTGACGACGGAGCACTACACTGATGTCATTTCCGGTGCCGCCGGCAGAGCGGTCAAGGCGAGCCTGGTCACCGGCTTCCTGGCCAGCGCGCTGGCGCTGGTCAGCGGCACCTGGGCGGCCCTGTCGCTGCGCCTCCAGGGCCATGCCTTGCGGCGGCTGCTCGGCCTTTTGTTCTTCATCCCAAGCGCGGTCCCTTCGGTGTCTGTCGGCCTTGGCCTGCTGGTTGCCTTCAGCCATCCGCCGCTGCTGCTCAACGGCACGATCGCGATCGTCATGATCGCGCATTTCGTGCTGATCTCGGCTTTCACCTTCGGCAATGTCTCGGCTGGACTGGCGCGGCTGTCGCCCGACTTCGAGCAGGTGGCATCGAGCCTCGGCGCTCGCCCGGCCTACCGGCTTTGGCACGTCACACTGCCCTTGCTCGCACCCTATCTGGTCGCCGCCTTCGGTCTCAGTTTCGCGCTGTCGATGGGGGAACTCGGCGCCACCGTCATGGTCTACCCGCCGGGTTGGGTGACGCTGCCGGTCTCGATCTTCAGCCTTACCGATCGCGGCGACATCTTTGCCGGTGCGGCACTGACAATGATCCTGGTCGTGGCGACGCTGGTTCTCTTGCTCGGGCTGGAGCGCATTACCAAGCGCGCTACCGGCTCGTAGGACTTTCCCGAGTCTCAGCCCTGCGCCGGCCTGCGTTCGACGATGTAGATGTGGTCTGCCGCCAGCACCACGTCGCCGCGCTGGTTGATCACCTCGCACCGCTCGATCACCCGTCCTGAACCCGGCCGCTTGGGATCGTCTTCCTTGACCGCGATGGTGGTGCGCGTGCGGATTGTGTCGCCGATGAACACCGGCTTGATGAAGCGCAGCCGGTCGTAGCCGTAGGAAAAGGCGACAGGGTTAACGACGCTCGCGGTCAGCCCGATGCCGACCGAGAACACCAGCGTGCCATGCGCGATGCGCTGGCCGAATGGCGTCGTCTTCATGTACTCGGCGTCCATGTGGTGCGGAAAGAAATCGCCGGTGTGGCCGGCATGGACGATGAAGTCGGTCTCGGTGATGGTGCGGCCGCTTGTTAGGCGCGACGCGCCAATCTCGTAATCCTCGAAATACTTGATCTGTTCCATCAGGGTCTTTCCGCAATCGGCGTCGCCGGTGCCGCGCTCGACTGATACGCCGCCTCGACCAGCGCCATAGTGCTCCAGGCATCTTCGACGGGGCTTATCAGCGTATCATCTTCTCCGGTCGCAAAGCGCTGGACATTGGCCATGCGGCCGACGAAGGCATCGGGAAACCACTCGCCGGCCAAAGGCACGGCGATCCAGCCCGTTCCGCCCTTCGGATAGATCTCCAATACATCCGGTTCGCCCTGGGGATAATCGAGGTTGAGACCCAGCTTGAGATAGGCGGCACCCTCTGTGCCGCAGATGCGGAACTCGCAGGCCTGATGCCGGCGACCGAATTTGTGGTCGTGGTTGATCGACAGCGCGCAACGCACGGTGTCGCCATAGTCGAGAATGGCGCTGGTGCGCGTCTGCGCCACCTTATGGTTGGGATGGCCGAGTGTCTTGGCGTGCACGCCTCTGGGGTCGCCGAGCAACTGCCGGATCAGGTCGAGATAGTGGATCGAATGCATGGCGATCTCGACGCGCGGCGCCTTGAGCAGGAATTCCCAAAGCTCCCATGGTGTCGCCAGCGCCAGCCAGGCGTCGAAGTCGACGATCTCGCCGAGCCAGCCCTTGCCGATGGCATCCTTCAGCGCCAGCATCATTGGCGCGAAGCGCAATTGGAAGTTCACCGCCGCGTGCAGCCTCCTGGCGCGGCAGATTTCGAGGATCGCGGTCGCCTCGGCAAGATTGCTGCCCATCGGCTTCTGGATCAGCGCCACCGCGCCGTCAGGCAAGGACTTCAGCACATCGGCATGATGCGACGGCGGGGTGGCAAGGTCGAAGATCGCGCCCTCGACAGCAGTCGCTTCTTCGACCGAGCCAAAGGCCGTCACGCCCCATTGGCTGGCCAGCTTTTCAGCCCTGACATGATCAGGATCATAAAGCCCGGCAACCGGAAAGCCGGCCTTCCGGTAGGCTGGGAAATGCGCGTCGCCGACGATCGATCCCGCGCCGAAGGTGACGATCGGCCGGGGTCTTGAGGGTTTTGGCCAGGATTGAACGAGCAAGGCAGGGTCGAAGCCGCCTTCAGTCATGATGGAAGACCTCATCCATCTCGGCCCACCACTCGCCCTCCTTGCGGGTCGCCAGCGGCTCCTGGCAGGGCATGCAGACGGCCCACCATTCCTGCGTCTTCGGGTCGGCCGCCATCTTGGCCATGTCGGCGGCATAGTCGGTGCCGTGGTATTCAAAATAGGAAAACAGCAGGTTCTCCGGCCGCTTCAGGTAGATCGAATAATTCTTGATGTTGCAGGCCGAGATCATGGTCAGCACGCCGGGCCAGACGGCGGCATGGAGGCGGACATACTCCTCGACCTTTTCCGGCTTCAGTCCGAGAATCATCCCCATCCGCTGCATATCAGTCTCCTATTTCGTGATCGCCGTGGTGAATTCGGCGATGCTCATGGCCTTGACCGCGTCCCAGTCCCAATCGATGCCGATTCCCGGTTCGTCGGGCGCCAGCGCCTGGCCATCTTCGATGCGCATGCGCTTGCCGGTCAACTGGTCGAGCTGCGGAATGTACTCGACATATCGGCCGTTCTGAACAGCGCAGGTCAGGCTGACATGCAGTTCCATCAGGAAATGCGGGCAGACCGGAATGTCGAAGGCCTCTGCCGCGTGCGCAATCTTGAGCCAGGGCGTGATGCCGCCGATACGGCCGACATCGACCTGCACGATCGAGCAGGCGCCTTTCTGCATGTACTCGCGAAAATGGCGGAGGGAGTAGAGCGACTCGCCGATGGCGATCGGCGTCGGCGTCGAGTTCGACAATCGCACATGCCCGTCGATGTCGTCTGCCGGCAGCGGTTCCTCGATCCAGGCGAGGTCGAGCTCACGCAGCCTCGCAGCGCGCCGGATCGCTTCGTCGACCGAAAACCCCTGATTGGCGTCGGTCATGATCTCGTAGCCGTCGCCGACCGCCTTGCGCACCGCCGACAGGCGGGCAAGATCCTCCGACCCGTGCGGCCTGCCGATCTTGACTTTCGAGCCGCGAAATCCCTTCGCCTTGGCGGCCAGCGCATCGTCGACCAGCGCCTGCGTCTCGATGTGCAGCCAACCGCCTTCGGTGGTGTAAAGCGGACAACGATCCTTGGCGCCGCCGGCGAGTTTCCACAGCGGCAGGTTTTGCTTCTTGGCCCGCAGATCCCACAGTGCGGTATCGATCGCCGCGATGGCGATCGCGGTGATCGCCCCGATGGTCGTGGCATGGGTGGCGAATTCGAGATCGTGCCAGATCGCCTCGATCATGTCGGGATCGCGGCCGATCAGGCGCGGCACCAGATGGTCCGAGAGCAGCCGCATCACCGACGAACCGCCGGTGCCGATCGTGTAGCTGTAACCGGTGCCGACCGCACCGTCGGAATCGGTGATCGTGACGATCGGCGTTTCCTGGCTGACGAAGCTCTGGATCGCGTCGGTGCGCTTGACCTTGGGCACAAGGTCCACCATGCAAAGGTCGACTTTCTCGATTCTGGCCATGCCGATCAGCTCCGCAATGTCTTTCCGGTCTCAGTGGCAAACAGATGCGCCTGCGACATGTCGAGGCTCATGGCGACCCGCTCGCCCGGCCGCAGTGGCCTCGGGTTCAGCATGCGCGACACCCAGTCCGTGCCGTTGAATTCAACGAACACCAGCGTCTCGTTGCCGAGCGGTTCGGTGACCGTGATCGGCAGCTCGACCTGGTGGACATCGGCCGCGCCACCGGAACTGATGCCATGGCCGGTCGGGTAGATGTCGTCCGGCCGCAGCCCGAACACGACCTTGTCGCCGGTCGCGACATTGGCCTTGAACTGGCCGGGCAGCGGCAGCTTCTCGCCGCTGGCGAAAACCATCTGGCCACCGTCGACCGTCGCCTCGTGCAGGTTCATGGGCGGCGAGCCGATGAAGCCGGCGACGAAGCGCGTCGCCGGCCGCCGGAACACCTCGTCGGGCGTGCCGACCTGTTCGATATGGCCGTCGCGCATGATGACGATGCGGTCGGCAAGCGTCATCGCCTCGACCTGGTCGTGGGTGACGTAGATCACTGTCGACTGCACCTTGGCATGCAGCTTCTTGATCTCGGTGCGCATCTGCGTGCGCAATTTGGCGTCGAGATTGGAAAGCGGTTCGTCGAACAGAAACACATCGGGGTCGCGCACGATGGCGCGGCCCATCGCGACGCGCTGGCGCTGACCGCCGGACAGTTGCGACGGGCGGCGGTCGAGCAACGTGTCGAGGCCGAGGATGGCCGAGGCCTCGGCGACGCGGCGGTCCATGTCTTCTTTGGCGGCGCCGGCGATCTTCAGGGAGAAGCCGAGATTCTCGCGCACCGTCATGTGCGGATAGAGCGCGTAGGATTGGAACACCATCGAGATGTTGCGCGAGCGTGGCGGCAAATCGTTGACGATGCGTCCGCCGATCTCGATCGAGCCGGCGCTGATTTCCTCCAGCCCGGCGATCATGCGCAGCGTCGTCGACTTGCCGCAGCCGGACGGGCCGACCAGCGCAATGAACTCGCGGTCGGCAATGTCGAGATCGATGCCGTGCACGATCCCAACAGTGCCGTAGCGCTTGGTCAGCTTGGTGAGGGTAACGGTTGCCATGGGATCAGCCTTTCACCGCGCCGGAGGTCAGGCCGCCGACAAGGTGTTTCTGGACTATGTAGGTGAGGGTGAGCGCCGGGATGATCATCACCACGGCCAGCGCGCACATGCCGCGCCAATCGATGGTGAACTCGGCCGTGTAGTCGAGCAGGCCGACCGGCAGCGTCTTGGCGCTCACCGAGCGGGTCAGCTGCGAGGCCAGCGCGAACTCGTTCCAGCAGGTCAGGAAGGCGAAGATCGCGGCCGACGCAATGCCCGGTCCGGCGAGCGGAAACTCGACCTGCCAGAACGCCTGCCAGCGGGTGCAGCCATCGATCTGCGCTGCTTCCGCGAGGTCCTTGGGCACCTGGCGGAAGAAGCCGTCGATCAGCCAGATGGTGAACGGCACGTTGAGCGCGACATAGGCGAGGATCAGCCCGAAATGGGTGTCGATGATGCCGAGCCGCACATAGAGGAAGAACAGCGGCAGCGAGAGCGCGATGCCCGGCACGGTGCGCGTCAGCATCAGGCCGAGGAAGACGCTCGATTTACCGCGAAAACGATAGCGGGCGAACGCATAGCCGCCTGCCATGCCGATGGCCACCGCAATCACCGTCGAGGTCACCGAGATGATCAGCGAGTTGCGGAAATATTCAATCACCGGGATGCCGCCCTTGCCGATGCCTGAGAACATCGCGACATAGGCGTCGAACGAAATCTCCTGTGGGATCCACACCGGTGGCTTTGCCATGATCTCGACCGTCGGCCGCAGCGACGACAGCACGATCCACAGGCCCGGCAGGCAGATGGTCAGCATCGCCAGGAACAGGCCGATGCGATAGACGATGCCGAGCAGCCGGCGCTTCAGGCGGGCGGAAGAATTCTCGTCCATCTTCACCACTCCGCACCGATCTGCGTGCGCGCCGCGGCGAGCTTGTTGAAGAAGTAGACGGTGAAGGCGATCGACAGCAGGATCGAAAAATAGGCCATGGCGTTGGCCATGCCCATGCGCCCGTCGCTGTAGGCGGTGCGGGCCACCAAGGTCCATAGCAGTTCGGTGCGGCCCGCCGGTCCGCCATCGGTCATGATCTTGACGATGTCATAGGCGCGCGCCACGTCGAGCGAACGGATGGTCATGGCGATGTAGGCGAAGGGCATGACGAATGGCCACGTCACATAGCGGAATGTCTGCCACGGCGTGCAGCCGTCGACCCGCGCCGCCTCGATCGGCTCCTTGGGCATGGCGAGCAGGCCGGCGAGGATCAGGATGGCGAAGATCGCCGTCGACGACCAGATCTCGGCGATCGAGATGGCGATGAAGGCGAGATGGCCCTCGATCAGCCACGGTATGGCGTCTCGCGTGATGCCGAGCGACTGCAGCGCATTGTTCACCAGGCCGATATTGTCGTTGAACATGAACTTGAATTGGAAGCCGACCAGGATCGGCGAGAACATCATCGGAAACATCATCAGCGTGCGCAGGATGCGCTGGCCGCGCGTCGCCTTCTCGACGAGCATGGCGAGGCCGAGCCCGAGCAGCATTTCGAGATTGAGCGCGATGGTCAGCAGCAGAACCGTGCGACCGAAGGCCCACCAGAAGTCGGTGTTGGACAGGATCGAAAGATAGTTCCGGATGCCGATGAAGACGTAGAACGTTTCGGGCCGCGTCAGGCGGAACGGGGTGAAGCTCGAATAGAGCGACAGAAGCAGCGGCACCACCACCACCGCCGCCAGCACGATCATGGCCGGAAGCAGCAGCAGGAATGGCGCGGATGGCTTGAAGCCCTTCATCAGAATCCTTGAGTGTTTGTATTTGGACGGCGGTGCGTTGGCTGGGCGCGAAGGGTTAGCGTAAACCGCTGGCATCCCGCGCAACGCGATCGCCTCCCCCATTGCTGATTGGGGGAGGCAGCCCTGGGAGCCGTTGCTAGAGCTTGCCGGCGTCCTGGAGGATTTGTGTCGCCTTGGCGGCGGCTTCATCCAGTGCCTGTTTCGAGGTCTTGTCGCCGAGGATCGCCGCCTGCAGCTCGGGATAGACGGCGTTCGAGATCTCGATCCATTCAGGCGTCTGCGGCACGGCGAAGGCGTGCTTGGCCTCTTCCTGGAAAGCGGTAAGAACCTCCTTCTTGTAAGGATCGTTTTCGGCCTGCTTCAGGTCCCAGTCCCAGACCGCGGTGCGGGTCGGCAGCGGACCGGCGGCGGCCTCGAGCTTCTGGCTGTCCTCGTTGGTCAGCCACCAAACCAGGGAAGCCGCGGCCTCCTTGTTCGGGCAGTTCTCGGTCACCGAGAAGCCATGGAAGCCGGACCAGCCGGTGCGCTTGCCGGACGAACCCTTCGGCGCGACTTTGACGCCGACATTGCCGGCGACCTTCGACGACTTCGGATCGTTGAAGAAGCCGGCCCAGCCCGGCCAATCCAGGTTGATGGCGACAGTGCCGGACGCAAAGCCTTGGCCGAGATCGTCCCAGAGATAGTTGGTGGTGCCGGCCGGCACGGCCTTGGCCTTGTAGAGGTTGACGAACCAGTCGAGCGCCCGGATGCCGGCCTCGGAGTTGAAGACCGGCTTGCCGTCCTTGTCGAGATATTCGCCGCCCTCGGCGACGACCATCTCGTAGAAGCGGCCGTTGATCGCCTCTTCCTTGCCGGCGAACTGGGTGCCGTAGAAATTGGGCGGGTTGGCGAAGAACTCGGCCTGGTCGGTGACTTCCTTCCAGGTGTCCGGCGGCACCAGGTCATAGCCGTATTTCGCCTTGAACTTGGTCTTGTTGTCGGCGTTCTCGTACAGGCTCTTCTGGTAGTAGAGCGCCGAAACGTCGAACTGCGCACGCGGCAGCATCTCCAGCTTGCCGTCGATGGTTGCCGCCTTGATCGTCGACGGCACGAAGGCGTCGATCTCTTCCTTCGGCAGCAACTTGCTGAGGTCGGTGTAGAGGCCGGTATATTGCGGCGCGAAGGAGGAATGGTTCCAGCCGACGCACCAGTTGGTGCTGCCCGAGGCGATGTCGGACTTGAGCTCCTTGTCGATATCGAAGCCGTTCTTCTTGGTCAGGATGTTGACCTTGGCGCCAGTCGCCTTCTCCCATTCCGGGATCCGTTCGTAGAGCTTTTCATATTGCTGGCCGCCGATCAGCTTCACGTCGACGGTCACGCCTTCGAACTTGCCGGGCAGGTCGCCGGCAAGGGCTGCGCCTGCACCAAATGCAAGCAACAATGCACCGGCGGAGACGCCGGAAAGCAGTCTGTTCATTGGTATCCTCCCTGGGTGCGCCTTGGCCGGCGACCGCAACTCGTCTGATGACAAGAAGTGCTACATTCATATACAAACAAAACATTCATGGAGACGTCAAGGCGAAATTTGTTTCCGCTGCGCACGTTCCTGCGTATATGAAGGGTGAAATTCACTGGAGGATGAGCCCATGGACGACAGCGAAGACGAGCGCTATCGCGCGCCGGCGCTCGACAAGGGGCTCGATATCCTTGAACTGCTGGCGGGCGTCGACGGTGGCCTGACCCAGGCCGAAATCGCCAAGAAACTCGACCGCAGTCCCAACGAATTCTATCGCATGCTCGACCGGCTGGTGCGGCGCGGCTACGTCACGCGCCTCGACGGCGACCGCTATTCGCTGACGCTCAAGCTGTTCGGCCTGGCACAGTTGCACGCGCCGGTACGGCGGCTGGTCTCCTATGCCACGCCGCTGATGCGTGAACTTGCCGAGACATCGCAGCAGGCCAACCAACTCGTTGTTTTTGATCGCGGTTCTGCCGTCGTCATCGGTCAGCAGGAAGCACCGAACTACTGGGGCATATCGATCCGGGTCGGCTCCCATATCAGTCTGTTCGACACCGGCTCGGGACATGTGCTGCTCGCCTTCCGCTCACCGGAAGAGCGCCAGATGATGATTTCCGAACACGTCCGCAGCACCGACAAGACGGCGCAATCGAGCGAGTTCTTCACCCGTCTCGACCAGATCCGCGACCGTGGCTACGAGATGATGGCTTCGATGCAGACAGCCGGCGTCTTCAACCTGTCGGCCCCGGTGCGCAGTTCCGACGGCAAGGCGATCGCCGCGCTGTCGATTCCCTACATCACGGTGGTCAACGCGCCTTCCGCACCCGATATCACCAGGACAATCGAACTGTTGCTGGCAACGTGTGAAAAGCTGTCGCACCTTGCTGGATCAGCAGTCGGCTCATCGGTGTGAATTCTTATTTGAATGAAGAATTCTCTCGTGAGATGATTTGAAAAGCCAGAGGGAGGAGCCTCGCCATGATCATCGACACCCATCTTCACCTCATCGATCGCTCGGCCCTGCGCTATCCCTGGCTCGCCGGCGTGCCGGCGCTCAACCGCGATTTCTCTTATGAAGACTACGCGACGGAGGCGCAGCGTGTCGGCGTCGAGCGCGTGCTGCATATGGAGGTCGATGTCGATCCGGCCGACATCGAAGCCGAGACGGCTCGTGTGGAAGGACTGTCACGGCAGCCCGGCAGCATGCTGGCCGGGGTGATCGCGTCCTGCCGTCCTGAGGAAGGAGACTTCGCGGCCTATCTCGAACGGCAGCGGGCAAACCCGTTCGTAAAGGGCTTTCGCCGCGTCCTTCATGTCGCGCCCGACGAGCTCTCGGAAGGTGCGGTGTTCCGCGACAGCATCAAGCGGCTTGGCGGCACCGGCCTGACCTTCGATCTCGTCGTGCTGCCGCACCAGATTCCCAAGGCTATCGTGCTTGCCGACCTGGCACCCGATGTGACGTTCGTCCTCGACCATTGCGGCGTGCCCGACATCAAGGGCAACAGGGAACATCCATGGCGCGAGCATATGAGCGAGATCGCCCGGCGCCCGAATGTCATGGCCAAGATTTCCGGTGTCGTCGCCTATGCCGATGCCGGCAGCTGGACGGTCGAGACGTTGCGGCCGTACGTCGAGCACACCATCAATTCATTCGGCTGGGACCGCGTCGTCTGGGGCAGCGACTGGCCGGTCTGCACGCTAGGCGGCGGCCTGTCGACCTGGGTAGCGGCGACCCATGCATTGCTCTCAGGCTGCAGCATTAACGAGCGCGACAGGCTGTTGTCCGGCAATGCCCGCAAGCTGTGGCGGCTCGACTGACAGGTCCTTTCAGACGGTTGCCGAGACGTGCCGTTCGCGGCCATAGAGCGAAACCAGCAGCACGATGACGAAGCCGAGCGCGGCCTGCACCGCCGCGGGCTGGAAGCCGAGGCCGATGAGCAGCGTGTTGATCTCGGTCAGCACCAGCACGCCGGCGATCGTGCCGAGATAGCTGCCCCGGCCGCCGACCAGTGCTGCGCCGCCGACGACGACCGCTGCGATGGTCTGGAACAGATAGGGCTGGCCGACATCGCCATAGGCCGAGCCGGTGAAGCCGAGCAGCAGCACGCCCGCGACAGCGGCGAAGAAGGCGCTTGCTGCATAGGTGATGACCCACATGCGAACCGGGTCGATCAGCGCCAGCGGCGCCGCTCCCGGATTGCTGCCCAACGCATAGAGCCGGCGGCCATAGGGCGTCCGCTCCAGCACCAGCACGACCAGCGCCGCCAGCACGACCAGGCTCGGCACCAGCCACGGCACCGGCAGCGGGCCGGCCGATCCGCCGATCGAGACGAAGCTGGAAACCGCTTGTGGCGCGGAGCCTGACGGGAAGCCGGCTGTCCACAGCAGCACCAGCCCTTGCACGACCATGCCGATTCCGAGCGTGACGATGAGCGGCTGGATGTCGAGGCTGCGCGAGATCAGCCCGTTCAGCCCGCCGATGACGAGCGCCAGCGCGCCGACCAGGCCGCAGACGAGAAAAAAGTTCCAGCCATCGCCATAAAGCTGCGCCGCCACGACATTGGCAAAGCCGATGACGAAGGGGATCGAAAGGTCAATGCCGCCCATGATGACGACCAGCGTCTGGCCAATCGAGGCCACGGCGAGCAGCGAGGCGAGCACCAGCATGGCACGTATCGCAAACGGCGCCGAGTAGCCGGGAATGAGAATTGTGCCGGCAAGGTGCAGAAGGGCGGCGACGCAGAAGGCGCCGACGACGCGGGCGTTGGTTGTCGCGAAGAGGTTTTGGCGCAAAACCATGTCAGCGTCTCCCCATGGCAAGACGTTCCTGCAGCGCTGTCAGCATCACCGCCAGCACCAGGATCGCGCCGTAGGCGATCTGCAGCACGAAGGTCGAGACGTTGAACGTCGTCAGCACGCTCTGCAGCAGGAAGATGTCGATGGCACCGATGGCGGCACCCGCCACGCCACCACGGCCGCCGGCCAGGCTGACGCCGCCAAGTGCTACGGCGGCGATGGCGATCAGTGTGTAGGTCGGCCCGATATTGGGATCAGCCGAGCCGATCAGCGCGGTCAGCATCAGCCCGGCGCATCCGCCGAGGATGCCGGTCATGACATAGGCGATGAAGCGCACGCGCGTGACATCGACACCGGCGGTGTAGGCGGCGCGGTCGTCGCTGCCGACCGCCATAAGCTGGTCGTAGTATGGCGTGCGCCGCACCAGCCACCAGGCGACGAGCATCGCCGCCAGCGGCAGCATCGACAGCGGGCCGGACAGTGCCTTGAGCCAGGCCGGCGCTGGGCCGATCGGCGCCGGCAGGATTGTCAGCGTCACGCCGGTCAGGATCAGATAGGTGCCGAGCGTGGCGACGATCGGCTGAATGCGCACGATTGTCGCCAGGAAGCCGTTCGCCGCGCCCACCAGCGCGCCGACGAGCAACGCCGCCGGAACGAGCACCAAGGGCGACGAGATGCCGGTGCCGAGGAACAGCACCTGGATCGTCAAAGCGTTGACAAAGCCCATCAATGGCCCGACCGAGATGTCGATTCCGCCACGCCCGGCGAGGATGACAGGCGTGGAGGCGATGGCAGCACCGATCAAGGGCGCCGCCAATCCGACCAGCGCCCCCCAGGAACCCGGCTGGAATCGTCCCGGGCTGAGGATGAGATTGACCGCAAGCAGCACGACCAGCAGCACGACGGCGAAGCCGAAATTTCGCCCAAGGGACAGGAGGCGCGCAACAGGGCTCATGCCGCACGTCCGAACATGGCTGATATCACGCCGTCGGTGGTGAGGGCGTTGCCGGCGATCTCGGCCGCGACTTCATTCTCACGGAACACCAGCACGCGCTGGCACAGGAGAAGAATCTCCTCGATTTCGCTGGACAGGATGACGAGCCCCATGCCGTCGGCCGCCAGCCCGCGAAACACGTCGTAGAGAACATGCCGCGTCGCCACGTCGACGCCACGCGTCGGATCGTTGAGGAGCAGGATCGCGGGCTCCAGCGCCAAGGCCCGCGCCAGCAGCACCTTCTGCTGGTTGCCGCCCGACAAAGTGGTGATCGGCGCATCGGGCCGGGGTGCGGCGATTGACAGTTTTTCGCGGTAGATGTCGTAGCGCGCCTTGCGCGCCGCCGGGCTGATCAGGCCGAGCCGTGTGTCGCGCGACAGAGTCGAAACGGCGAAGTTGTCGAGCACCGACTGCGTCGGGAAAATGCCGTTGGCGCGTCGGTCGCGCGGCAAATAGGCGATGCCGCTGGCGACAGCCTTGCGAAACCCGGTGATCTTGCGGGACGCATCCGATGCACCGAGTTCAATCGAGCCGCCATGCGGCGGTTCCAGGCCAGCAAGCATCTTGAGAAACAGCTCCTGGCCATGACCATCGAGGCCGGCAAGCCCGACGATCTCACCCGGAGCGATTGCCTGCGTGATCGGGCTGGCGCCGGGCGCGATGACGAGTTCGCGAACGGCAAGACCACCAAATTCGAGAGCGGTGCGATCAGCCATGCGCAAGCTCCGCGGCGGTACGTGGCGCCATTGTCTTGAGAAGCTCAGCCGGCGTCGAAGCGCCGCGCTCTTCGGTGCGCACCACGCTGCCGCCCCGCAGGATCGAGATGCGATCCGAAAGCGACATCACCTCGTCCATGCGGTGGGTGATGAACAGGATCAGGCAGCCCTCGCCGGCAAGCGCACGCATCAACGAAAAAACGGATTCGCGATCGGCGAAGTCGAGCGCGGCGGTGACCTCGTCGAGGATCAGGATCTTTGGGTTGCGCACGATCGCGCGAGCAAGGACGACCAATTGCTGCGCGGCGAGCGGCAGCAGGCCGGCTGGCATGTCGAGAGGGACGTCGGTGACCGCGAAGCGCTTAAGCGCAGCTTTCGCCCGGTCACGGCGCTCGTTGCGGGGCACAGCGCGCCGGACCAGCCCGTCGAGGCCGAGCAGGATGTTGTCGGTCACGCTGCGATCCGGCGCGATCAGCACCTCCTGGAACACCGTGGCGAAGCCTTGCGCCTGGAAGGCCGAGGGGTTGGCGCCCGAGAACGGCTTGCCGTGCAGGAGGATCGCGCCGCTGTCCGGCTGGACGATGCCGGACAACAGCTTGACCATCGTGCTCTTGCCCGAACCGTTCTCGCCCAGGATGGTGTGGATGGTTCCCGCCCGAAACGCGATCGATGCGTCCGCGAGCGCGATCGTCTCGCCATAGCGTTTGGATATGGTTTTGACTTCAAGCATGTCGCATTTCGATGCTGGCAGGCCGGCTCCCCGAAAGGAGCCGGCCTGTTGAGAGATTAGCAGGCGTCACTTTGCACAGGCATCGGGCACCTTCGAATAGTCCCAGCCCTTGGTTGGCGCCGGGTTCGAGAAATAGGCGTCGAGCCATTCCTCCGGCATCGGATCTTTCGGCGGGATCGGGAAGATAGACACGGCGTCCGTCGTCATGCAGTCCTTGTACCAGGCACCGAGATCGGCGGTGTGGACAGGCGGGATCGGGATCAGCAGCGTGTTCAGCTTCGGCTTCTGCCCGTCGAGCATGCGCTCGCCGACGCGGAACAGCGTCTGCGCGGTCCAGTGCGGCAGCACCGCATGGCCTTCGAAGCGGTACTTGTCGGGGTTGGCCTTCCAGTAGCCCAGCGCATCGCCGGTGATCGAGCCGGTGATCAATGGTGCGGGCCGGCCGGCTTCTGCGAAGGCTTCGGCGACGACGCGGCTTTCGCTGCCTGTCGTCCACACTGCATCGATCGGCGCCGGGTTGGTGGCGATCGCCTGCAGCACCACGGTCTTGGTGACGTTGGCTGTCCAGTTGCCATTGACATTGCGCGAGATCTTCAGCTTCGGATTTTCAGTCAGCGCCTTGTCCGCGCCCTGGCGCTCCTGCACCACGATCGGGTGTCCGGCGATGCCTTCGACCAGAAGGATGCTGGCGCCGTCCGGCTGCGCCTTGCCGATCGCCGCCATCATGTCGTAGCCCCAGCGCGCATAGTTGGAATCGACATTGATGGCGTTCGGGCTGGTCACCGAACCGGCAGCGGTGATGAACGGAATGCCGGCTTTGGCGGCAGCGTCGATCGCATCATCGAGTGCCGTCGCCGAGCCCGGGATCGAGGTGATGATCGAGCACTTCTTGTCGATGAAGGCGCGGATCTGGTTGATCTGCTGGCTGGCGTCGTTGTTGGAATCAGACACCTCGAAGCTGGACACCGTTCCGTCGCCGATCAGCCCGTCGACGAGACGCTTCAATTCCTTGGTCACCGTGACCCGCCACGGATTGCCCTGGTAGGATTCCGAGTGGCACCATTTCCACGGTTTAGGCGGCGCTGTGAAATTGTCCCAGGCCGAAGGCAGCACCTTCTGCGGCGCGCCGTCATATTGCGCCTTGAGTTCGGTCGGCAGCCCGCCGATGACGCCTTGCACATCCTGCGCAAAGGCGGTCGTTGCAAGCGAGGCAAGCGCGGTTGCGGCCAGCAGGCCGCGGATCATTCCTGTCATCTCGTTCTCCTCCGTTCGGTTTGGTTCAGGCTCCTCCACCGGCAGCGCCGGACACCTGCACCGGGGAACTCTCCCGAAACAGGCGATTGAGATCGGCAACAACCTGTCGGGCTTGATGCCGGGAGGTCATGCCGGAAAGGATGCGTTCGGATGCTGCTTGCTGGAAAGTCATGTAGCCGTCGTGGCGCGGCCGCACCCATGCACCCTCCAGCGTCGCGCGCGTATCCCGATAGAAGTCGCCGGTCGCTTCATTGACAGCCTGGTCCTCCCAGGCCGCTGCATGGCCGGGCTGGCCGCCGGCGGCGGCATAGGCGCCACGCTGGACATCGCCGCTCGCGACCCAATAGGCGAAGTCGATCGCGGCATCCCTGGCTTTGGAAAAGGCTGATACGGCTATGCCGGTGCCGCCAAGCGCCGAACCGACCGGGCCGCCGGAACCGATGACCGGAACATCGGCAAAGGCCAGCCGGTTCGCCCGAAAGCCAGCCGTCGCATAGGAAACGTAACCATAGATCAGTGGCGCGCAGACGAACCTGGAACCGGCCTCCGCCATACGTTCGGAGACGGCAATCGGGTCCATCTCGAAACACGCGGGATCGACCAGCGCTGCGATCTCGCGCATTGCCTCGAAGACTTGGCTACCGATCTCCACATCGATCAGATCGTCGGATGGATCGGTCGTGCAGGCATGCCCGAGATTGCCGGCAAGCGTGTAGAACACCATCAACACGTGAGGCGGCCGCAGCGGCAGCAGCACGCGGCCTTGCCGGGCGAGATCGAGCACCTCGCTCCAGCGCGCCGGTGGCGCACCGATCGCATCCGGACGCCATGCCTGGACCTGCGTTGCCGCATCGATCGGGAAAGCCCATTGCCGTCCTTGCCAGTTGTAGCTCGGATAGGACTGGCCGATGCTGCCCGAGGCAAGGGCCGTGCGTTCCGCCTCGCGTCCGGCGACATCCAGCGGCTCCAGGCAGCCTTCGGCCGTGATCTGGCCGACATGCGGATGGTCGATGACGATGAGGTCATAGGCGCGCGCCAGTTCTTCGACCGGGAAGGATTCGAAGTCCTGCAGCGAGCGCTTGTCCCATTCGATGGCAATACCGGTCTTCTGCTGCCACAGCGCCGAGCAGGCGACCATCGGATCATAGCCACGCGGATGGCTCCAGGTCATGCCTTTGAGCTTGGGCGAACTCACAGGCCGAACTCCGCGCGGATGGCGGCACTGTGCTCGCCGATGCGGGGCGCCGCCCGATCGGCCTTGGCTCTTATGCCATCGACCCGGAGCGGCGAACTGGTGGTGAGGATCGAGACATCGTCCTCGCGCGTCACAGTCTGCAGCATGCCGAGGGAATGGAACCCTTCGCTCGCCAGCATCTCCGGCCAGGTCAGCACTTTGGCGCACCAGATGTCGGCCGGCTCGAGGATATCAAGCCACTCGTCGATCGTCTTGGTGGCGATCCGCTGTGCGATGATCGCCTTGATGTCGTCGCGCGCGGTGAACCACGACGCAGGCTTGTCGCGATAGGGTGCGAGTTCGCTGAGCGACAGGAGATCGGCCAGCTTGGGAATCGGCGTCATGGCGATGGCGAGGTATCCGTCCTTGGCCGGGTAAACACCGTAAGGCGCCGACAGATAGGCATGCGCGCTGCGGAAGCTGGAGCGCCTGGGCAGCCGGCGGCCGTCATTGAGATGCGTCGTCAGCACCTCGAACTGGAAATCGACCAGCGCTTCCAGGAGACTGGTTTCGATATGGCTGCCCTGGCCGGTGATGCCGCGCCGCACGAGTGCGGCCAGAATGCCCTGCGCGCAGGCGGCACCGGCCAGCATGTCGCCGATGGCAAGACCGAACGGCACCGGCCCTTGGTCCTCATCGCCGTTCAGCCACATCACGCCGGAGCGCGCCTGCGCCAGCAGGTCTTGGCCGGGTCTCTTGACCCATGGTCCGTCTTCGCCATAGCCGCTGATCGAGGCATAGACCAGCCGCGGATTGATCTTGCGGACCGCCTCGTAGTCCAAGCCGAGCCGCTCGATGACGCCCGGCCGGAAATTCTGGATCAGCACATCGGCCTTGGCCAGAAGGCCGCGCAACGCCTCGAGATCGGCCTCGTTCTTGAGGTCGATGGCAAGACTTTCCTTGGCCCGGTTGATGGCATGGAAGATGGTGGAATCGCCGCCGATCTCGGTGTCGCTGAGATAGAGCCGGCGCGACAGGTCGCCGCCATCCGGACGCTCGATCTTGATGACGCGGGCGCCGAGATCGAGCAGCCTGAGTGAGCAATAGGGCCCGGACAGGAACTGGCTCATGTCGACGACGACGAGACCGGCGAGCGGCAATTCGGCTGCTGCCGGCATGCTATTTCTCCGTCTTGCCGACGAAGTCGGCCGGGTTGCGGTACTTCACCGTCTGCAGATGCTCGCAATAGAGAACCAACTCGCCTTCGCCCTTGAACACCTCATAGCTGGCGCGGATCAGCCCCATTTCCTTGTAGCGGGGCTTCTTGTCGAGGTTGGAGCGGATCGAATAGATCGTGTCGCCAATGAAGACGGGTTTTATGAAGCGGAGCTTGTCGTAGCCATAGGAGAAGGCATTGACGCAGTTGGTGGCGACCAGCCCCAGGCCAGCCGAAAAGACAAAGGCGCCGGCGATCAGCCGCTTGCCGAAAATGCCTTCGTTCTCGGCAAACATCTGGTCCTGCACATAGGGGTGGATGTCGAGCACCAGCGTGTTGAACAAATGGCTGTCGCCTTCGGCCATTGTGCGCCGCAACGAGCGGATCTTCTGGCCGACGGGCCAGTCCTCGTAGAACCAGTTCTCGGCATTCCACACCGGCAGCGCGGCGTGATCTCCGGGCATGTTCTTGGGATGCGTCGAGGCGACGCCGACGGTAGGTGCGAAATCGTTCATGGTCGGCACCGCCAGACCTGCATGGGGCACGTCACAGCTATCGGAAAACGCATCAAGGCGTCGAAATACAAGACGTCTCCTCCCGTCAATCTTCTTTTGTAAATAGTATTTTCACATATGGGGTTGCGTTGCAAGCGTGAACAGGCGAAATTTTGGCTGCTCCCGCGCGCCAAAGCGCAGGCGGGTAGGGAGGAAATCATGCGCGAGAATTGTCTGGTCTTTGTCGGCAGCCTGAACCGCGAGGCGCCGTATTTTCAGGGCGCTCGGGGCGTCGGCCTCAGCGTCTACAGCTTTGACGAGACGACGCTGGAAACACGAAAACTGGCCGAGACCAACGACGTCGACAATCCGACCTTCCTCTCGGTGACACCGGACGGCTCGCGGATCTACGCCAACTCGGAAGTGTTCACCTGGCGCGAGGGCACCGTCTCAGCTTACAGCTTCGATCGAGCTTCGGGGACGCTCATTTATCTGAACAAGCAACCGTCGCTCGGCAGCATAGCCGCCCACAACACCATCACCCGCGACGGGACAAAACTGCTGGTCGCCAATTACGGCATGGGCGAGGGCGGCCCGGATCGTGCGGTGGCTGTCTATGGCTTCGAAGAGAACGGCGCCTTGTCGGCGCCGCTTGCCAGCGTTTCGCATGAGGGCAGCGGCCCGAATGTGGCGCGGCAGGAACGCTCGCATGCGCACAGCGTCACCGAAACCATCGGCGGGGGAACAGCCATCGTCGCCGACCTCGGCATCGACCGGCTGGTGTCTTACCGGATCGAGCGCGAGGGCAATCTGGCCAAGCTAACCGAATCCGCTTTGCCATCCGGCGCCGGTCCACGCCACCTCGCACTGCATCCGAACGGACGCTTCGTCTTCGTCATGAACGAACTGGATTCGACCATCGTGTCGATGACGCTGGACGAAGCCACCGGCAAGCTCTCGATCATCGACGCAAAGCCGGCGGTGCCGGCCGAGGCACGCGACAGCAACCACTGCGCCGATATCCAGATCTCACCGGATGGCCGTTTTGTCTACGGCTCCAACCGCGGCCATGACAGCGTCGTCATCATGGCGGTCGACCAGCAGACAGGGTCGCTCAGCCTCGTCAGCTATATCCCTTGCGGCGGCGCGACCCCGCGTAACCTGGCGCTGACGCCGTCAGGCGGCCATCTGTTTTCCGCCAACCAGAATGGCGACCGCATTTCGATCTTCGCCCGCGACGCCGACAGCGGCATACTGACCGACACCGGGCGCGCCATCGAGATCGGCACGCCGATGTGCGTCAAGATCGTGCGCTGAACGCCCACAACTGCGAAGCCTCGGAAAAAATCGCCCGAGGCTCAAGCCTGTTGTATTGCCGAGAGCTTCCAGTTCGATCCATTCTCACGCACGAAAGTCCACAGCTCGGTCGTCTCTGTCGGATGATCATCGTCGCCCGCGACGATTTTGCCGCTGGCCCGTTCGCGCGTCACGTCACGAGATTCGTAGCGCAAGGCGGCCGTGGCGTAGTCGCGCTCATCCTCGCGCCAGCTTTCCGCGATGTCGGCCTGCAGCAAGGTGATATCAGTCACCTCGTTCCTGAGACCTTTCTGGGCATTGTCGGCCAACTCTTCCGACAGATAGGATACCATTTCGGGTGTAACCGCCCGGCGCAGAGCGGCATGGTCTTCGCGCCCGAATGCTTCCTGGACATCGGTCAGCAGCTGCTGGAATGCGTCGAGATCCGTCTGGGCCAGCGTGATCTCCTCGGAGGCGGCGGCCGGAGAGCCTCCACCTGAACCGCCGCCGAAACCGGGAATTGTGAAGGAGCCTGCAGTCTGCTGCCCTGCCGTTGAGCGGTTCTCAAATCGCGAAGCCTGGGCATTGCCGGCACCTGCGAGCGCCGGCGCGGGGCCGCGCGCGGATTGCGAGCGGAAGAACCTGATGGCCAGCATGATCGCGCCACCGATCAGCAAGGCCTGAAGCAGGAAACCGAACATGCCGGCCAGGCCGCCGAAGCCCTGACCCAAAAGCAGGCCGAACAGGCCGCCGAGCAACAGGCCGCGCATCATCGTTCCACCGAAACCGCTCATGAAGCCGGGCCTCTGCAGGCCGGCCTGCGGCTGCCGGGCCGCGTTGTTCACACCGGTGTTGGGCGTCATCGACCGCTCGACCGGAGCGGTCGGTGCTGGGGCCGTCCTGGTCGGCGGTGCCGATTGGAACGTACGCATGCCACGACTGCCGAAACTGCCGCCACGACGGGCCTCGGCATGGTCCATCGCAACCATGGAGAATGCAAGGAACAGTCCTGCAAAGAGGGCTGCAAATCGGCTGGTGCGGGAAATCATCGGAGATGAACCTTTGTCGATGTGGTTTCGGAAGTTTCAGCAAGTGCCGGCCTGGATGTCGGGCATCATGCGGTCAGTCGAACAACTCTTCGAAGAATGATTTCTTCCGCTTTGGATAGCGGTGACCGTGCGAGCGGGAATAATCGTCATCGCGGCTCTGGCCATGTTGTGGCTGGGAGAATGCTGCCGGCTGTGGCTGCGGCGCGGGCGCCGCTTCCCTGCCGGAACGCTCGATGATCTTGTCGAGTTCTCCTCGATCAAGCCAGACGCCGCGGCACTGCGGACAGTAGTCGATTTCGATACCCTGGCGTTCGCTCATCACGAGCGCGACGCGGCAGGAGGGGCAAACCATACCGAGGAGGGAAGTAGATGTCATACGGGGCTCCAAACCGAAAGGAATGAGCCCGCTTGACCGAAAGAATGGAAACGGGCCCGTTAAAGCGGTCCGACATCACAATCGCCAAAAGCGACAGTCAGAGGGGCCCGGCCCGCACCGAACAGTTAGGGATGCAAAGCCGCGGCTTCAAGGCCGATATTGCCCTGCAAGAATGATTTGTTCGCCACCGTTGCTCAGGCAGTCACCACGATTCAAATCGTCACCACGATCTCAGATCGTCACCACGATCTCAGATCGTCACTACGATCTCAGATCGTCACTACGATCTTGCCGAACTGCTCGTTCGATTCCAGATAGCGATGCGCCTCGACGATTTGGTCGAACGCGAAGGTCCTGTCGATGATCGGCCTCAGCGTCCCGTCCTCCAGACCTTCGACGATAAACGCCTTGGCGGCCTCGAGTTTCACAGGGTTGCCGGTGATCTCGTGGACGAGGTAGCCGCGCAGTGTCAGCGTCTTGCTCAGCACCGCTGGCAGCGGGAATGGCGTCGGCTCGCGGCTGAGACCGCCATATTCGATGAGGATGCCGCCACGCGACATGGCCGCTGTGAGTGGCTCGAAGATCGGGCCGCCGACCGCATCGAACACGACGCGCACGCCTTCAGGCCCTGCGATCTCATTCAGCCGTGCCGCCAAATCCTCCTCGGCCAAGGTGACGACTTCAGCCGCGCCGGCGTCGAGCAGGGCCTGCCTCTTCGCCGATGTCCGCGTCACCGCAATCGCTGGTGCACCGACCCTGTTGGCGATCTGGATTGCCGCAAGCCCGACGCTGCTCGAGGCCGCGGTGATCACCACGTGGTCTCCGCTGTGCAGCCCGGCGATATCGATCAGCGCGCCATAGGCGGTGAGATACTGCATCCAGACGGCCGCTGCCGTCTGCCAGTCGAGCGACGGCGGATGCTTGACGACAAGTCCGGCGGGGTAGGTGGCAAACTCGCCATAGGCCGGCCAGCGGATCATCGATTGCGGCGGGATGACACTGACGCTGTCGCCCGGCGCGAAATCCCTCACACCGTCGCCAATAGCCTCGATGACGCCCGCTGCCTCAAGGCCAAGCCCCGAGGGGAGCGTCGGCGTCTCGATATAGGAACCCGCGCGCAGCAGCGCTTCGGCGCGATTGAGGCCGAGTGCCTTGACCCGGATTTGAACTTCGCCCGAACCCGGTGGGGAAAGCGCGACATCCTCGATGCGCAGAACCTCGGGGCCACCATGCTGGTGAAAGCGAACTACGCGTGTCATTCGGATACTCCAAATCAGCTGAACCGAATGAGCTATGCAGCCGGTCTTGCCAGGGATAAATGGCTGTAAGAGAAGAACAGTAGAAACCAGGAGTTCTGAATATGGATCGGCTTGAGAGCATGGCCGTGTTCGTCAAGGCGGTCGATCTCGGCTCGTTCGCGGCCGCGGCGGTCGCGCTTGATCTCTCCGGACCGATGGTCGGCAAGCATGTCCGGTTTCTTGAGGAGCGGCTGGGCGTGCGGCTGCTCAACCGGACCACGCGACGGCAGAGCCTGACCGACTTCGGCCGCGCTTACTATGAACGCTGTCGGGTGGTGCTGGCCGAGGCCGAAGCCGCCGATGCGCTCGCCGCCGAACAGTTTTCGGAGCCACGTGGAAAACTGCGGGTCACCATGCCGGCGCATTTCGGGCGCCATTGCGTGACCCCCGTGTTGCTGAAGCTGGCCCATCAATATCCGATGCTGGAACTCGACCTGTCGCTCACCGACCGCTTGGCGGATCTTGCCGAGGACGGCTACGATCTCGCAATCCGCACCGGCGCTCTTGACGACAAGGTGGGGGTGATTGCGCGTCGCGTCGCGCGTCAGGGCATGGTCGTCTGCGCGGCACCCTCTTATCTCAGAATTCATGGCGAGCCGCAGCGGATCGAGGATCTCGCCGACCATCAGGCGACTGTCTACCGCCGGCTCGGCCAGGTCATTCAGCCGTGGTTGTTTGTGCGCGAGGGGCAACCCACGCTCGAGATCACGCCAACCGGACGGCTGCGGCTCGACGATCTCGATGCCATCGCTGACGCGGCCGCCGACGGCATGGGGCTGGCCTGGCTGCCCTGGTGGCTGGTACGCGACCGCATTCAGGCCGGCGCGCTGATGGCGCTGTTGCCGGACCAGCCGCGATATCTCTACGACTGCCACGCGCTTTGGCTGCAGACACCGCATCTGCCGCTGAAGGTGCGGCTGGCCGTCGATGCGCTGGCCTTCGCCTTGCCGAAATCGATGGCCTGATTGCCCAGTCCAATCGCCGCCGCTCAGTTGAGATCGCGCCGATACTCCTTGACCTCGCTGCGGTCGACGATCCGCTCGTCTCCGTCATGGGCAGTGATGTGGGTCTCGATCCGCCAGACGTCGCGCAGCGCGCGCACCGTCGCCGTCACTGAAAGGCGCGCCTGCCAGTCGCCGCGGCCATAGGATTTTTCCCAGGTGCAGGTGCCGACCGCCGAGGTCGGGTCGTCGGGGTGAATGGAGAACCGGTCGACATGCTTCGCTGAAAGGACGATTCCCGTATGCGGATGCCGCACCGTGCCGCCATCATTGACGACTTGGTAGACGGTCTCGCCAGTGACCTGGTCTGTCGAAACCGAGCGCTGAAAGCCGTCCCCTTTGGTCAGAACCTCCTGCTCCATCGGCGCGGCGCTTTCCGGAGCCAGGAAGGCCCCCAGCGTGTCGTCCAGCTTCTGCGGCGCGCGCACCGGCAGGATCAGCCGGCTATCGCCGCAATGGATCGACAGCGTCGCCTGCTCGGCGGTCGGAAAGACGATCGGCCAATGCGATGTCGCCAGTGCCAGCCGGATACGCTCGCCAACCTCGAAACGCTGCCCGCAGCAGCGCAGCTTGATGCGGACGGTCTCCGCCCGGCCCGGCACCATGGGTGCGATGTCCAGATCATCGTTGCGATGGCTCAGATTGAGGATGCCGTAGCTGACGCGCGAGGCAGCACCTTCAGGGAACACTTGCGACAGCGTGGCGGACAGAAGCGCAACCGGCTTGTCGGAGGAGAGCTTGACCTCGAATTCGGGAAAACCGAGGATCTCGACCGCTTCGGTCAACGGCGCCGTCTCGAAGATCAGGGCATTGCCTTCTTCCGTGCGTTGGTCGACCGGCAAGGTCGGCATGACGCCATAACCGCACCAGGCGCCGGAAGACAGGCCGGCCGTCTGCGGCGATGAAATCTCCAGGATCGTGTCTTCGCCCCTGGCCTCGCTCAGCACATGCGGCGCAAGGTTCAGCACCTTTTCGCCGATCCCCGGCCCCGGCCATGCCGGCTCCGCGACCCAGCGGCCGGGTCGCTCGTCATAGATCGCTGCCGGCCGTGCGGGATCCTGAATCCAGGCGCGCAGCATCGGCTCGTCGGCAATGCCGGTGTTTATGCCCTTGAGATATTGGTCCCACCAGCGCAGGCACTCCTGCAGGAAGCCGATGCGCGGTCCTGGCATGGCGAAGTGCGGATATTTATGGCCCCAGGGTCCAATCAACCCTTTGCGGGGACCGCTTAGCTTTTCCAGCATCCGGAAGATCGGATTGGGGTAACCGTCGGCCCAGCCGCCGACGGCGTAGACCGGGATTTCGACATCGGAATAATCCTCGCAGATCGAACCGTGCTTGTAGAAATCGTCGCGGCGCTGGTGTTCGAACCAGTCCTGCATCCAGATGCCATTGCCATTCAGCCGTTGTTTCCAAAGACCGCGCCAGCGGTCACCGACAATGAGCGGGTCGGGCGGGGTCATGGCGATGGCCCAGGCGGTGGTTCCCCACATCAGATTGTCGCACATCATCGCGCCGCCGAGATAATGCACGTCGTCGTTATAGCGGTCGTCGGTCGAACACAGCGAAACGACGGCTTTCAGCGCCGGCGGCCGGCGGGCCGCGACCTGCAGCCCGTTGAAGCCGCCCCAGCTGATGCCGATCATGCCGACGCTTCCCGAGCACCAGGATTGCCTCGCCAGCCATTCGATGACCACCAGGCAGTCATCCTGCTCCTGCTTCAGATACTCACCCTTGCACAGCCCTTCGCTGTCGCCCGAGCCGCGCATGTCGACCCGCACGCCGGCATAGCCGTGACCGGCGAAATAGGGATGCGTCAGCGCATCGCGCTCCACCGTTCCGTCACGCTTGCGATAGGGCAAATATTCGAGGATCGCCGGCACGGGATCGCTCTCCGCGTCTTCCGGCAGCCAGACACGCGCCGCCAGCTTGACGCCATCCGGCATCGGAATCCACAAATTCTCGATCTCGCGGATTTTGCGCGGGAAATCGGTGACGACGCGGATATCTTGCATGGCGGCTCCTCTCAACGCCTCGGCCGACACTTGCGCCGGTGGCGATCCTTATGTGTTCAGCGGGAAATGGCAGGTCAGACGGCTGTCGCCGACCGAGGCCGGGACGGGGACATCCAGCGCGCAACGGCCCTCGGCCTGCGGGCAGCGTGTGTGAAACTCGCAGCCTGAGGGGCGCGCCAGCAAGGACGGAACGTCAGCCGGCAGCGTGATGCGCTGATGCACCCTGTCGGGATCAGGCTCGGGATTGGCGGAGAGAAGGGCCGCCGTATAGGGATGATGCGGGGCGCGGAAGATCGCTTCGGTTTCGCCCTGCTCGACGAAGCGCCCGAGATACATCACCGCCATGCGGTCGGCGATCTGGCGCACGACATGCAGATTGTGGGTGATGATCAGCATCGACAGGCCCATGCGGTCGCGCAGGTCGTTGAGCAGGTTCAGCGCCTCTCCCTGCACGGAGACGTCGAGGCCGGCGGTCGGCTCGTCGGCGACGACCAGCACCGGGTCCAGCGCAATCGCCCGCGCTACGCCGACGCGGCGCGCCTGGCCGCCAGATAGCTGGTGCGGGTAGCGGTCGGCGAAATCGCGCGGCAGCCCGACCAGCGCAAGAAGCCGTGTGACTTCAGCGTTGAGATCGCGATCCGACAAACCGTGGATGACGAAAGGCTCCGACAGCAGCGAGCGCACGCTGAGCCGCGGCGACAGCGATCCGACCGGATCCTGGAACATCATCGGCATGCGCCGCCGCACCGGTTTCATCGCGGCGTTGGACAGGCCTTGCAGTTCCTGTCCTTCGAACACGATCGTGCCTGCTTTCACCGGCTGAAGACCGTTGAGGGTGCGCGCCAGCGTCGTCTTGCCCGAGCCGGATTCGCCGACCAGCGCGAAGGTGCTGCCTCGTTGAAGCGTGAAGCTGACGCCGGAGACCGCTTCGATTTCGGTGGCCCGCCCCGCGAGCCTGGCGGACAGGCCGCCAACCCGGAACGAGACGCGCAGGTCGCTGACACGGAGCAGGTCTTCGTTCATGCGCCCATGGCCCCCAGTGGAACGTCCGAGTGCCAGCAATGGGCGATATGAGATCCGCCGACAGGGGCGCTGGGAGGCGTCGTCAGGCATTGGGCGTCGGCGCGATCGCAGCGCGGCTGGAAGACGCAGCCGCTTGGTCGGCGGCGCAGGTCCGGCAAGGTCCCGGCAATCGTCGGCAGCCGGGACACACGCTGCGACAGCCGGGCGGGATCGCAGGCCAGCAGCTTCTGCGTGTAGGGATGGCGGGCGTCGTGGAAGATCTCGCGGGTCGTGCCGCTTTCCACCACCTCGCCGGCATACATCACGATCATCTCGTCGCAGAGTTCGGCGATCACGCCCAGATGATGCGAGATGAACAGCACCGAGCAGCCGATGTCGCGCTGCAGATCCTTGAGCAGTTCGATGGTGGCCACCTCCAGCGTCGCATCGAGCGCCGTGGTCGGCTCGTCGGCGATCAGCAGCGCCGGCTCCATCATCAGCGCCATGGCAATGGCGATGCGCTGCTTCATGCCGCCGGAGAATTCGTGCGGAAACTGTGTCAGCCGGCTTTCCGGATCGGGAATGCGAACCTTGCGCAGCATGGCGACCGAGCGCGCATCCTTGTCCCGCTTCGACAGACCCGAGCGATACTGGATGTCGCGCATCTGCCGCCCCACCGACAGCACCGGGTTGAGCGCGCCCATCGGGTCCTGGAAAACGGTGGCGATCCTTTGCCCGCGCAAGCCGCGCATCGCCATGGGGTCAAGCCGGGCGAGGTCCTTGTCACCCTCGAAGATGATCTCGCCCGATAATATCTCGCCATTGTCGGCGAGCAGGCCGAGAATGGCGTTGATGAGCGTCGACTTCCCGCAGCCGGATTCGCCGACCACGCCAACGCTGCGGTTGGCCGGCACGGAAAAACTCACCTGCTTCAGCGCCTCCAGTCGCCCACTCTCGGTGTGGAAGGCGACGCTCAGATCCTTGATCGCGAGAACCGTCATGACCGCCCCTTCAGCCGGGGATCGAAGAGGTCGCGCAGCGTCTCGCCGAAGAAGGTGAAGCCGAGTGTGGTCAGCACGATGGGCAGGCCGCCGGCAATCACGATCCAGTAGGAATCGCGGATGTTGGCAAAGCCGTCATTGAGGATCGCGCCCCAGCTCGGCGTTGGCGGCCGCACGCCGAGCCCGAGGAAGCTCATGCCGGCCTCGATCGCCACCACCACGGGAATGTCCATCGATATCAGGATCAGGATCGGGCCGATGATGTTGGGCAGGATATGGACGCGCAGGATACGGGCGGCACTGGCGCCCATCGAGCGCGCCGCCATGACATGTTCGGCCGACTTCAGCACCAGCGTCTGCGTCCTGATGATGCGGGCATAGCCCGGCACATTGACCAGCATCACCACCAGCACCACCGCATAGAGCGAGGGGCCGAACAGGGTGACCAGCGTCAGCGCCAGCATGACGGTGGGAAAGCTCTTCACGGCGTCGAAGATCAGCAGCAGCACATTGTCGAGCCAGCGCGGCCCATAGCCGGCGATCAGCCCGAGCACCACGCCGACGACCAGCGACACCGCTGTCGCGCCGAGCGCGATCAAGAGCGCGACGCGCCCGCCATAGAGCACCCGGGTCAGAAGATCACGGCCGAGGTGGTCGGTGCCGAGCAGATGCAGCAGGCTCGGCGAAGCGAAGCGTTCGGCCGGCGATATCTTGCTCGGCGCATAGCTGGTCAGCGCGCTGGCAAACACCGCCGACAGCACCACCAGCGTCACCAGCGTCAGGCCGACGGCGCCGAGCGGCTCGCGCATGATGCCGCGCACGGTGCGCCACAATCCGGACAACCGGCTGCCGCCGGAAGACAGCTCAGTTGAAACTTGATCTGACACGGGGATCCAATACACCGACCAGAATGTCGGCCGCTACGTTGACGAGGACGAAGAAGACCGTGGTGACCAGCACGGCTCCGGAGACGATGGGGTAGTTGCGCACCGAGATCGCCTCATAGACCAGCTTGCCGATGCCGGGGCGGGCGAAGACGATTTCGGCGAAAACGGAAGACGACAGCATGTGGCCGATGCCGACGCCGAGCAGGGTGATCGTGGGCAGCACGGCAATGCGCAGCGCGTAGGTGTAGACGATCCGGTGCTCTGTCAGGCCGAAGGCGCGCGCCGTGCGGATATGGCTGGCCTCCAGCGTCTCCAGCATCGAGGCGCGCACCATGCGCGAGATGTAGCCGATCCAGCCAAGCCCGACCGCCAGCGACGGCAGGATGAGGTGCTGGAGCCGGCTGGCGAGGTCGCCCGGTTCGCCGGCGCCGATCGCCGGCAGCCATTGCAGTGCGACCGCGAACACCAGCAGCGAATAGATGGCGACGACGAAGGACGGCACCGCGATCATCGCCACCGAAAGAACCCCGATCACCTGATCGACAAAGCCGCCTCGGCGCACCGCGGCGATACAGCCAAGCGGGATGCCAAGCGCCACCGACCAGGTAATGCCGCCGACCACCAGCGCCAGCGTGAACGGAAGCTGCTCCATCACCACGTCCAGCACCGGCCGGTTCGACAGAACCTCGATGCCCAGGTCACCGCGCAGGACCGATCCGTAGAAGTGCAGGAACTGCCGCCACACCGGCTGGTCGAGGCCCATGCGTACGCGCAGCGCCTCCATCATCTCCGGCGTCGCGCGTGGCCCCAGCGCGACGGAGGCCGGGTCGCCGGGAATGAGGTAGACCATGGCGAACATCATCATCATAGCGACGCTGATGATGATGGCGCCAAGCCACAGACGCTTGAGGGCGTAGCGGATCATTTTCGGTACCTGTCGGACGGTCTTTGGTGGGGGCGAGCCCCGCCCGCCGACATCATGCCGGTTTGAAGTCGGTGAACACGGGTTCGCCGTTCGGCTTCAGGCCGGCCACAAGCGTGTCTCGATTCATGATGCCGGTGACCTCATGCGTCAGGAAAACGTAGTTGCCGTTCTCCTCCATCAGGTCCTGCAGCTTCTTGTAGATGACATCACGTTTCGCCGGGTCGAGCTCGACCATGCCTTCGGCATTGAGCTTGTCGAATTCCTCGCTGGAAAACCGCTCCCAGTTCCAGACGCCGATCTGGTCGCGGGTGAACCAGGCAGTCGCCCAGCTCGGATCCGGCTGCATGGAGAAGCGGCTGATGATCATCTGCAGCTTCTTCCAGTAGTCGCCTTCCTTGGCGCCAAGCGTCCAGAAGGTGCCGCTGTCGTTCTGCTTGATCTCCACATTGAGGCCGACATCCTGCAGGTTCGACTGCACGACCTGCGCCGCGGTCAGCCGCTCGGTCTTGTTGAGGATGTCGAGCGTGATCGTCGTGCCGGCCAATCCTTCCTTGGTGATCATGTCGCGGGCGCGGTCCGGGTCGAAATCGAAAAGGTTCTTCTCGCGATGGCCGGGCAGGCCGGGCGCGATGATGCCGGTGGCGGTTGCGGCGGCGCCGAAATAGGCAGCATCGACCACCGCCTTGCGGTCCACGGCGTACTGAACCGCGCGGCGCATGTTGGGATTGTTGAAGGGAGCGACATCCTGGTTCATGCCGAGCCAGACAAAGGCCAGCGAAGGCTTCTCCACCACGGTCGTCTTCGGCGGCGGCGTCTGCTTCAGGCGCGAGATCGAGGAGACCGCGGTCCAGGTGTAGTCGAGGTCGCCGGCCTCATAGCCGAGTTCGGCGGTCTTCTCGTCCTCGATCGGATGAATGTGGATTTCCGCGAAGGCGCCTTGCTCGTACTTCCAGTCGGGATTGCGGACCAGCACCGTGCGCTGCTTGGGCAGCCATTCCTTCAGGATGTAGGGGCCTGACTGAGCCACCGGCTTGACGCCCATCTTGCCACCGAGCTCGGTGATGGCGCGCTTTGACAGGATGGTGCCGGACGGCGTCGGCAAGGTCGACGTCCACAGCGGCGCGAAGGCTTGTTTCAGGTGGATCAGCCCCGACAGCTTGTCCTTGACCTCGACTTCCTTGAGCGTTGCCCAGTCGCCGGAATAGGGGCTCTTGTTGGCTGGGTCGGCGATGCGTTCGATCGAAAACTTCACGTCTTCGGCCGTCATCTGGCCGTAGCCATCGGTGAAGCCGATATTGTCGCGCAGCTGGAAGGCGACGGTCAGCGGATCGAGCTGCTTGATCGTTTCCGCCGCCATCGGCCGCCAGCCCCAGCTGTCGCCCGGCGTGGTGACGACGAGGCCGGCGAAGATGACGCTGGTGATGTCGCCTTCAGGCGCCGCCAGCCGGAAGCAAGGGTCGAGCGTCTGGATGTCGGCGTAGGAGCGCACCTTGAGGATCGGCCCGTCGCTCGACCAGGAAACTTTTGGATTGACCATTGAGGCGAGGCCGAAAGCGCCGGCTCCGGCGAGCAGGCTGCGGCGCGAAACCCTGGTGTCGGCTAGAATGGACATGCTCTACCCCTCAGCTGTTTTCGTTGTCTTGTTTTCAGGCCGCAGGCCATTCTCCAAGCCGGGCCGAATGTGTCGGTCCGCTAAAACTGCTAATAATAGACATCTATGTCTAGCGAAAATTTTGCCGGCACGTCCGAATCTTGGATACGGACGATCTTGCGGAAAATCTCGACATCTGTTCCGACCGCCGCCGGCGCGTCGACTTGGGCAAGTCGCGGGCGGAATGTGATCGCGCAGACGATATGGCCTGGCCCGCCATTCGGTGGGGCTGGATCAAGAGCTGTAGCAGAGATAGGCCTCTCGGCCGCCGCTCACTTCCAGATTTCAGCCGCCAGGCGCATGAAATTGCCGCCCAGGACATCGCGCACGGTCTGCTCGGACTGGCCGCGGCGCAGAAGAACCTCGGTCAGTTCGCGCATCTGACCTGGAGCCGCGTAGGTCGTCGCCCCCTCCGGATATTCGCTCTTGGGCCAGAATTGCGGATTGTCGGAAATGATGCGGTCGATGCCTTTGACATCAACCGGAAAGGCGTAGTCCAGTCCGATGCCGACATGATTTGGGCCAGCCAGGTCGACGAGATATTCGATGTGGTCAGCCAGCCTGTCCGAGTCCGTGCGTCCCTCTCCCAGGAAACGATTGAGCCCGACGATCGCGACGATGCCGCCGGTGCGCGCGCAGGCCTTGATCTGCTCGTCGGTGATATTGCGGCCATGGCCGCACAAGGCCTTGGCGTTGGAGTGCGAGAAGATGACCGGCCGGTTGGAGTATTCCATCACCTCCATCGAGGTGCGATAGCCGGTATGGGTGACGTCGACGAACATGCCGAGACGGTTCATCTCGTCGATGACCTCGCGGCCGAACGCCGTCAGGCTGGTCTCGACATCGTGGCAACCGCCGCCGGCCAGATTGTTCCTGTTGTACGCAAACAGGATCTGGCGGACGCCCAGATGGTGATAGAACTCGACCATCTCGACGCGGCCGTCGAGCGCGTTCATGCCCTCGATGTCGAAGGTGATCGCCAGTTTGCCTTCAAGCTTGGCCTTGCGGATTTCCGCGACGGAGGAGACCAGCGTGTAGTGCTCGGGATTGGCAAGGATCCAGTGGCGGAAATTTGCGAGCGTCCGCACGGTCTGCTCCCAGGGCAACAGGTCGAAGCCGACATCGATCGACAGATAGTCGATGCCGGCGTCGCGCCAGATCTGCAGATTGTTCAGGTCCGCCGCCGGGTCCGGCATGAAGCCGGAATGCGCGTCCCATATGATTTCACTGTCGAAAATGGCCTGGGCGGCTGTCGAAACGCTCACTTTTTCCTCGCTCTCTCGGCGACACAACACAACGGAAAGCCGGATCAAGCGGCGTTCCGGACGTGTGATCCAGATGCAGTGCGCATCAAGTATCAGGCCACAGACACATGTGTCTAGACAGTCCGGGACGAGCCTGTATGGTCGCCGTCGCTGTATGTCGCTCCGACCGGAACATCGGCAAGAGAGAGAACAAAGATGAGTTCAAACGGAAGCCATGGCGGCAGCGATAGCAGGCATATCGCGGTGATTGGCGGCGGCATCATCGGCTGCAGCGCGGCTTTCCATCTGCTGCGGTCCGGCGTGCGCCGGGTGACGGTCATCGATGCCGGCCAGCCGGGTGCCGCAACCACAAGCGCCGGTGCTGGCTTCGTCTCCCATTGGTCCGCCGGCATGATCCCGCTCGGTGAAGAGGGCTTTCAGCTGCAGCAATATGGCCTCGATTTCTATCGCAGGCTGCACGAGGTCGGCGCCGAGATTGGTTATCGGCCGAACGGCACCTTGATCATGGCGCTGACCGAGGACGGGCGCGAACGCTTCGTCCGCCCGGTGCTGGATTCTCCCTATGCGCCGCCGGAAATGCAGGACCTGGATGCCGTGCAGATCGGGCAGAAGATGCAGGGTCTCATCGATCCGGCCCGGGTCCATTCGGCGGCCTACAATCCGCATGGCATCCAGCTCGACACCAAGCTGGCGATGGGGGTGCTGACCGGCCAGATCAGCGAGCTCGGCGGCGTCTTCCGCAGCAACGCACGCGTGACTGCCGTCCATGATGCCGGCGACCGGGTGACGATCGAGACCGACCAGGGCGGTCTTGAGGCTGATGGCGTGATTGTTGCCGCCGGCGCCTGGAACAACCAGGTCCTGTCAGGCCTTGGCTGGCAGTTGCCGCTGCTGCGCGTCGTTGCAACGCGCATCGTCACCGACGACCGTGGGCTGCCATCGACCATTCCCACCGTCCAGTGCCGCGAATTGCGGCTGTGGCTGCGCGAGACATTCGGCGCCATAATGTGGGGAACCGGCCGGCACTACAAACCTCTCTACAAGACGAACGACAGCGAAATCGAACCCGGCCAGCCGCACAATATCGGGCTGATGCAGGAAACCTCCGAGCAGGAGCTTGCCGAGTTGCAGACGGTGTTCCCGCCGCTGCGCGGTTCGACGATCGCGAGCTGGGCGCAAGGCGTGCCGTGCTACACGCCCGACAACGGCCTTATCGTCGGCAAGGTCCCCGGCAGCGACAATATCGTGGTCGTCGGTGGCGACAATGAGAGCGGCGTCACCCATGGGCCGGGTCTTGGCCGGCTCTCTTGCGAACTGGTTCTCGGGCAGACCCCGTTCGTTTCCGCCGAGCGGTTCCGTGTCGACCGCTACGCATCCGATGCTTTCAAGTCGGAAGCTGAAATCGAAGCCGCCATGCCGGTCTGGGGCGCGCGTCACGAGGCGTCGCGGTTTGGTCGCGAGGCCTGATCGTCAGCTGCCCCCGGC
The DNA here is from genome assembly GCF_003997975.1 of Mesorhizobium sp. M7A.F.Ca.US.005.03.1.1. Lineage (NCBI taxonomy): Bacteria > Pseudomonadati > Pseudomonadota > Alphaproteobacteria > Hyphomicrobiales > Phyllobacteriaceae > Mesorhizobium > Mesorhizobium sp. M7A.F.Ca.US.005.03.1.1. Next base: position 102,754 of record NZ_RZRO01000004.1, on the reverse strand, counting down.
GCTTGCCTGCAAGCTGTCGCCGACGCTGCCGAGCAGCGCCTGCGCCACCGCCCTGACAACCGGGCCGGCGTTCTTCCTCATGACGATGTGGAAGGAGCCGGCGTGGCGCCGCGAGGTCTTGGTCAGCCGGACGAGCTGGCCGCGGCGCAGATGCTCGTCGGCAAATCCCGCCCAGGCGAGCGCCGCGCCGCGCCCGGCGATGGTTTCGTGTATCATCGACATGTAGCCGGTGAACCGAGGTCCGTCGAGTTTCCGGTCGGTTCCGACCCACGATTGCCAACTGTCGATCGCGCCCGGCGGCGTCACCTGATGCAGCAGCGGCACTGCCAGGAAAGCCTCAGGCTCTTCCGAGGCGAGCGCCGGATAACGCGCCAGGAACGCCGGCGCGCAAACCGGGAACCACTCACCCTCGAGCAGTTTTTCGGTCACGAATTCGGGCCATTGCCCGGCTTCGCCGAAACGGATCGACAATGCCACTTCAGGCTGGTCGAAATCCCTGTAGTCGGTGGATGTCTGCAGCAGCACGCGGCCATCGGCAACCTGCGATGTGATGAGGCCGAAGCGCGGCATCAGCCATGCCTGCGCGAAGTCGTGGCTGCAGCCGACCACGAATGTATCGCTGTCGTGCGCGGTCAAATCCTCGACCGCTTGCCTGATGGTGCCGAGACCCTCGCGGATCGCTTCGGCCAGCGTGTTGCCGGCCCCGGTGACGGCGACGCGGTTGCCTCTGCGCGTGAACAGCTCGACCGACAGCTGGCGCTCGAGATTGGCGACATGCCTGCTGACCGCCGATTGTGCGATGTTGAGCTCCTGTGCGGCCAGCGTCAGCCCGCCATGCCTGGCGGCAGCCTCGAAGACGACCATGGCGTTCAGCAGGGGAAGCGATGTCTTGAGGGTTTTCACGATCCAAACCTGCTTTCATGCCTTTTCGATATGAAGGTCTATCATTTCTGTATTTGCTGCAAGCCTTTCCGCATCGCACACTCTATCGAAACGTCATTCGAACGCCAGCGAGCAGAAAGGTGTTTGCCGTGCAGGCCTACACATCGAACAGCCAGCCTATCGACAGAAGCGAGACCGTCAGGCTGATCGACCGGCAACGTCCGGACTGGTCGCTGGAACAGGCCTTCTACGCGGCCCCTGCCATCTTCGCGCTGGAACGGGACTTGTGGTTTCCGCGTCAATGGATGCTTGTCGCCCATGCCAGCGAGGTCCCAGAAAAGGGCCGCTACATCGTGCGCCAGCTTTTCGACGAGGAGATCATCGTCGTGCGCTTCGACGACGGCGAGGAGGACATCGCGGCCTACTACAATGTCTGCACCCATCGCGGCTCGCGGCTCTGCGCCAAGGATGGTCGCGGCAAGCTTCTGGTCTGCCCCTACCATGCCTGGTCGTTCAGGCTGACCGGCGAGTTGCAGTCACGGCAGGATCTACCGGAAAGCGTCGATCCGGAAGCGCTGGGACTGCACCGCGTGCCCTGCAAGCATTTCGGCGGCCTCGTGTTCTGCGGCCTCGATGCCAATTCGCTGCCCGACATCCAGCCTGTCGCGGACGGGCTGACCGGCGGCTTGCGCGAAAACGGCCTTGACCGCGCACGCATCGTCGCGCGCAAGAACTATCTCACCAAGGCGAACTGGAAGCTGGTGCTCGAGAACTTCCTCGAATGCTATCACTGCCGGCCGGCCCACCCCGAATATTACCGCGTCAACGGCCATGTCAAAGTGACCGCGACCCGCGACGCCGACAAGGCGGTCGAGTGGCAGAATGAAATCGAGGCCTGGCACAGCGTCATCGGCGATGCCGAGTTCCACAAGGGCGCGTGGCAGGCTGGCGACCTCGACACGATGCCGTTTGCCATGCACCGCAAGCCGATCGGATCCGGCCGCAACACGCTGTCCAATACAGGTGAGGGGGTCTCATGCCTGATGGGCGGCCGTCACGCCTATGATGGTGGCGAAAGCGGCTTCCGCCTCGGACGCCTGTCGTTTGCAAGTGCTGCCAATGATTATGTCACGCTGTTCCAGATGATACCGCGCAGCGCCACGGAAACCGACGTCATTCTGACCTGGCTCGTCGACAAGGACGCCGATGGCGACATCGACGCCGATGCGATCAGCTGGATGTGGGACGTCACCACGGTGCAGGACAAGAAGATCACCGAGGACAATGCCGACGGCATCATGTCGCGCGCCTACCGGCCGGGTCCCTATACGCCGCTGGAAAGGCAGACCTCGTTCTTCGTGCAGACCTATCTGTCAGAACTGCGTTCGCTGATCACCGGCACGCGCGGCGCACCGATCAGCCAATGGTCTGCGCCGAAGGAACTTTTCGCCTCGCCGAAAGCGGCGAGCTGCAACACGCGCCTCTGACCCGCAGCCGAAGATGCCTCTTTGAGGCGTCGCGTTCCGATGCCATATGAAGGTGGCCGACGGAATGTTGCGGGAGAGGTGGTCATGACCAAAGGTTCGGATCTGTTCGTCGCGGCCCTCGAGAACGAAGGGGTCGAGCGGATTTTCGGCATTCCGGGCGAAGAAAATCTCGATATCGTCGAATCCATCCGCCGCTCCTCGATCCAGCTGATCCTGACCCGCCACGAGCAGGCAGCCGCTTTCATGGCCGCCACCTATGGCAGGCTTACCGGCAAGCCGGGTGTGTGCATCACCACGCTTGGCCCGGGCGCGCTCAACCTTTCGACCGGTTCGGCCTATGCGCTGCTCGGCGCGATGCCGATGATCATGATCACCGGCCAGAAAGGCATCCTGTCATCCCGGCAGGCGCGCTTCCAGATCGTCGACATCGTCGCGGCGATGAAGCCGCTGACCAAGCTGTCGCGTCAGATCGTCTCGCCGAAGATGATCCCCTCGTTGGTTCGCGAAGCTTTCCGTGTCGCCCAGGAAGAGCGTCCCGGCCCCGTACATCTTGAATTGCCGGAAGACATTGCGGCGGCCGAGTGTGAACCGGTAGCACTCGTGCCAACGCATCCGGTCGAACTGCCGCTGGCCAGCCCGGGCGCGCTTGATCGCGCCGCCCGTATGATCATGGAAGCCAGGCGTCCGCTGCTGATGTTTGGTGCGGCGGCGTCGCGACCGCGCGTGACTCCCGATGTCGCCCAGTTCGTGCTGCGGACGCAAATTCCCTATTTCACCACGCAGATGGGCAAGGGCACCGTGCCTGGCGGCACGGAGCTCTATATGGGAACGGCAGCCCTTTCGGAGCGCGACTATGTGCACGAGGCCATCGAACAGGCCGATCTGATCATCACCATCGGTCACGACACGGTGGAGAAGCCGCCCTTCATCATGGGGGCAAAGGGGCCGAAGGTCATTCATGTCGGCTACCATTCAGCCGATGTCGAGCAGGTCTATTTCCCGCAAGCCGAAATCGTCGGCGACCTCGGTCCTTCGCTGGCGCTGCTGGCCGACAGCATCGAGGGCAAGGTCCCCAATGCACAGGCCTTGCTGCCGCTGCGGGAAGGCATTCTGAGCCGCATCGCCGCGCGCGCCACCGAAGATCGCTTCACGCCGCAGCGCATCGTGCATGACGTGCGCGCCGTGATGCCGCCGGACGGGATCCTCGCCCTCGACAATGGCATGTACAAGATCTGGTTCGCGCGCAACTACCGGACGCGCATGGCAAACACGATCCTGCTCGACAATGCGCTGGCCACCATGGGCGCGGGCTTGCCGTCGGCGATGATGGCGGCACTGCTCTATCCGCAGCGCCGTGTCATGGCCATCTGTGGCGATGGCGGCTTCATGATGAACAGCCAGGAACTGGAGACCGCCGTCAGGCTCAAGCTCAATCTCGTCGTCCTGCTGCTCGAAGACCATGCCTATGGCATGATCCGCTGGAAGCAGGCGGTCGACGAATTTCCGGATTTCGGCATGACCTTCGGCAATCCCGACTTCGTCAGATATGCCGAGGCCTACGGAGCCAAGGGGACAAGAGTTGGCGAGATCGCCGATTTGCGGCAGGCGCTGGAACGGGCCTTCACCGGCGGCGGCGTGCACCTCGTCGTCGTGCCCATCGACTATTCCGAAAACACCAGGGTGCTTGTCGACGAATTGCGCGAGCGGCTGCCTGCGCCGCAAGCGAGCTGACGGCGGCAAAGCCGCCGTCAGGATTACCTGGAGCTGTTGCCGAAGCGCCTACAGCTTGCAGTAAGGGGTGACCGGCGCGATCGTCCCGAAATCCTTGGCGATCTCATAGCTGATGCCGTCTGCGGCCGCCTTGCCGACATAGGAATGGCAGAGCGTGTGGTTGTTGCTGGCATCGACCCGGATCTTGCCTTGCGGCGCGTCGAACTCGATCGTGGGCAGCGCCTTGAGCACATCATCGTCCTTCAGCGATCCGGCCTTCTCGGCGGCCAGGGCGTAGAGATGCAGGCCGTTGTAGCCGGCTTCGCCGATGCCGTTGACCATCTTCTCCTTGCCGAACTTCTCGCGGAAGCTCGCGATGAACTTCTTGTTGACCGGATTGTCGAGCGCCATCCAGTAAGGCTGCGGTGCGTAGGTGCCGGCCGCGACGCCGGGCGGCAGCGCGTCCTTGTTGAAGACCTCGTCGAGCGGTGCGATCAGCGGCTGCTTGATATCGAAGCTGCGATACTGCTTGAGCTGGGTGACGGCGTCGTTGCCGACCACCATCGACCAGACGACATCGGGCTTCAGCGACTTGATCTTCTGGAAGGCCGGGCCGAAATCCGTGGTGCCGAACGGATAGTAGTCGGCGCCGATGATCTTGCCGCCGGCCTTTTCGTAAGCCGCCGTGATCGCCTCGGTCATCTTCTGCGGCCAGGCATAGTCGGAGGCCATGACGTAGATGGTCTTGCCGAGGGTCTCGGCCACCCACGGCATCATCGGGTCGACCTGCTGCATCGGGATCGGGCCGGTGGCGACGAAGTAGCGGTTGCATTCGCCGCCCTCGAAATTGGTTGGGTAGAAGAACAGCTTCTTGGCCTTCGAGGTCACCGACAGCGTAGCACTTCGCTCCGGCGAAATGATCGTGCCCATGACCACGTCGACCTTGTCTTCGTTGATGAGCTTGCGCGCCTTGTCGATGGAACCCTTGGTCGTGGTCTGGTTGTCCTCGATGAACAACTCGACCTGGCGCCCGCCAATGCCATTGGCGGCGTTCAGTTCGGCGGCGGCGAGCTTGTAGCAATTGAGCAGCGTCTCGCCGAGGATCGCCTGCAGCCCGGTGATCGGGATCGACAGGCCGACCTTGACGGTGTCGGCGGCGCGCAGGACCGACGGCGCACCGACCATGGCGAAAGCGGCCGCGGCGCCGCCGGATTTCAAGACAGTTCTTCTGCTTATCATTGTTGTGTTCCCTTCCAGTCCCAGGCGCGCCCCATGCACGCCTTACAAGTCAACAAGCTCCCAGGCGCGCTTCAGGCGCGCCTTATAGGGCCAACAGATCCTTCAGCAGGGTCTCGTCGGCGAACGCCTCTGGCGCGCCTTCATGGACGATCCTGCCCTTCTCCATCACCAGGCAGCGGTCCGATGCCTTGAGAACGAGATCGAGATTCTGCTCGACCAGCACGATCGCGATGCTGCGTTCGCGCGCGATGCGCGGCACCAGCTCGGCGATCGACTGCACGATGTTCGGCTGTATGCCTTCCGAAGGCTCATCGAGCAGCAGCACCGACGGCAGGCCGCAGAGCGCGCGGCCGATCGCCAGCATCTGCTGCTGGCCGCCCGAAAGCGTGCCGGCGACCTGCGCTTCGCGCTCGCGCAGGATCGGAAAATAGCCGAAGATGTCGACCGGAATGCCGCCGTCGCCACGGTCCTCGGCAGCGCGGGTACCGACCTCCAGGTTTTGCCGCACCGTCAGCTGGTTGAAGATCCCGCGCCCCTGCGGCACATGCGCGATGCCTGCCCGCGCGCGGCGGAAAGCCGGCGCGTTCGTGAGGTCCTTGTCACCGAGAACCACGGCGCCACCGCTCGCCCGCAAGCCGCCGGCGATGACGCGCAGCAGCGTCGTCTTGCCGGCGCCGTTACGGCCGAGCAGGCCGACGACTTCGCCCGGCGCGACACTGAGGTCGATGCCGTTCAGCACCGGGAGCGGGCCGTAGCCGGCCGAGACCGCCATTGTCCGCAGCATGATCAGCGCCTCCCCAGATAGACATCGCGGACCATTTCGTCGGTCTCGATGTCATGGAAAGGACCGCTGCGCAGGCGGCGTCCCTGATGCAGCACCAGCGTCTCGCAGTTCAGCGCCCGTACGAAGCGGATATCGTGTTCGACGGCGACGATCGAGAACTCGCCCTTTAGGCGTAGCAGCATATCGGCCGTCGCCAGCGTCTCCTGCGGCGTCATGCCGGCGGTGGGTTCGTCGAGCAAAAGCAACCGCGGCTCGATTGCCAGCGCCATGCCGATCTCCAGCCATTGCTTCTGGCCATGCGCGAGTTCGCCGGCCGGTGTGGCAGCGCGATTGCTCAGCGCGACCAATTCCAGCAATTCGCCAACCGGGCGCACAGGCGAGGGCGCCCCCCAGCGGGCGACCTTCACATTGTCTTCCACCGAGAGGCTCGGGAAAACGGACGGGATCTGGAACTTGCGCGCGATGCCGAGCCGGGCGATGCGATGCAGCGGCAGGCCGGCTATGTCGTGGCCGAGGAAGCGCACGCTGCCGCTGGTCGGGCGCAGCGTACCGGTCAACACATTGAGGAAGGTGCTTTTGCCGGCGCCGTTCGGGCCGATGATGCAGCAGAGTTCCTTGTCGCGTACAGTGAGGTTCAGGGCCTCCAGCGCCTGCAGCCCGCCAAAGCGGATGCCGACATTTTCGGCCTGGAGCAGGATGTCGCTCATTGTGCGCGCCTCCCGCCTTTGAACAGGGCTTTCAGTCGCGCGTAGATCGACAGGATGCCGTCCGGCAGGACGAAGACGATGATGACGAAGACACAGCCGAGCAATAGCGGCCACAGGCTCGGGTTGAAACTGCTGATCGTCTGCTGCGCACGCTGGATGAAGATGGCGCCGAGCACCGGCCCCAGCAGCGTGCCGCGCCCGCCGACCGCCACCCAGACGATGACTTCCGTCGACAGAAGCAGTCCGGACAGATCCGGTGCCACCAACCCCGCCATGCAGACATAGAGCGCGCCGGCAAGGCCGGCGATCGCCGCCGACAGGACGAAGGTGACGAGCAGCCGCAACGGCGCATTGTGGCCGAGCGCTGCTGCCCGGACTTCATTGTCCTGTATGGCGGTCAGCACCGTACCCCAGCGGCCACGGCTGATCGACCACAGCGCCAGCACGGTCACCGCGACGATGGCCGAGACGAAGATGTAGCTGGGCAGGTCCTGGCTGAGATCGACGTGCAGCCCGCCGACATCGAAGGCAATCGGCGGAATGCCGATCAGCCCGCTGTCGCCGCCGGTGACCGAGCTCCAGGAGACCGCCGCCTGCTGGCAGATGACGCCCATGGCCAGCGTGACGATGGTGAAATAGCTGCCACGGATGCCGCCGAAAAACAGGAAGTAGCCGATGATGGCGGAGACCAAGGCCGCACCGGCCACCGCACCGATGATGCCAAGCAGGCTGGCGAAGGAGATCGCATCGTTGAGCGTGATCAGCGCCATGATGTAGCCGCCGATGCCGAAAAACGCAGCGTGGCCGAAACACAGGATTCCAGTGCGGCCCCAGAAGAAGTCGAGGCTCGCGGCGAACAGGCCGAAGATCAGCGCGTCGCGGATCACGGTCAGCTGATACCCGCCGACAAAGAACGGATAGATGATCGCGAGCGCCACGCAGGCGGCGAAGATCAGCAGCCAGTTGCGGTCGCGGGCGATCATCGCGACGCTCCGTTGAACAGGCCGTTGGGCCGAAGCCGGACAGCGACGATGGCCGCCAGCAGCACGACCGCCTGCGCCAGCGACGGCGAGATCTGATAATTGAGGATGCTGGTCAGCCCGCCGACGAAGACGCTGCCGGCGACGAGGCCGCCGATCGAGCCGACGCCGCCGACAATGACGACGAAGAAGGCGTTGGCGAGATAGTTCACCCCCATCTGCGGCAGCACGATCGCCAGCGGCGCGACCAGTCCGCCGGCGAGCCCGGCGATGGCCGCGCCGAAGGTGAAGGCGATGGCGTAGGTGCGCCGCGTGTTGATGCCGACGCCCTCGGCCATTTCGCGGTTCTGGATGACGGTGCGGATGTCGAGACCGAAGGACGTGCGGCTGATCAGCAGGATGACGCCGAGCAAGGTCAGCATGGCGATGCCGATCAGGATCAGCCGATAGGCCGGGTAGACGGTGAAGAAGAGGTCGAGCGTGCCCTCGATAGGCGGCGTCACCGGCTTGGCGCCGAGACCGAAGATCAGTTCCAGCCCTTGCTGCAGGATCAGGCTGACGCCCCAGGTGGCAAGCACAGTTGAGACCGGCCTGGAATAGAGATGGCGGATGATGGCGAATTCGAGGATGCAGCCGATCACCGCGCCGGCGATGGGGGCAGCCACCAGCCCTAGCCAGAACGAGCCACCCATGCTCTGGACGAAATAGACCGCGAAGGCGCCGACGGTGACGAACTCGCCATGTGCCAAATTGGTCACGTTCATTAGGCCGAAGCTGATCGCTAGCCCGAGCCCGACCAGCATCAGGATACTGATCAGCGTCAGCGCATTGAGCAGCGTGGTGATGACGAAATCCATCGCGTCAGGCCGCACTGGCGAGACGTTGGCGCAGGCCGGCGAGCAGGCCTTCGGCGGCATCGATCACCGCGGCCTGATGAAGCTGCAGGTCTTGCCCGGCCCATTCGTCGATATGGTCCGACAAAGGGTCGACCACTTCGGTACGGTGATTGGCTAGCGTCTCGATGACGGCATGGCCGCAGAACGGCACATAGCCCTCGGAGTAGCCGCCTTCATGGGTCATCATCAGGCGCCCTTGCGAGGTCTCGGCGGCCAGCGCAACCATGCGCGCGGCAAGACGCCTGAAGCATTCGCTGTTGAGCATCATGCGGCCGAGTGGATCGAAGCCGGACGCATCGAAGCCGGAGGCGACGATGACGAGGTCCGGCCTGTAGGCGCGCAGTGCCGGCGCGACAACGCGGTCGAAAGTCGCTTCATAAGCACCGGTTCCGCTGCCGGCCGGCAGCGGGATGTTGATGTTAAAGCCCTCGCCGGCATCTTTCCCGTTGTCGGCCAGCGCACCGCGCCCGGTCGGATAGAGATTGTCCTGGTGCACGGAAATGGTCAGAACCGACGGGTCGGAATAGAACACCGTCTCGGTGCCGTTGCCGTGATGCACATCCCAGTCGACTATCGCCGCGCGCCCGAGCAGGCCTTCATGCTGCAGCCGGCGGACAGCGACGCCAATGTTGGAGAACAGGCAGTTGCCCATCGCCTGGTCGGGCTCGGCATGGTGTCCCGGCGGCCGCGCCAGCGCATAGGCATTGTCGACGCGGCCCGTCAGCACGGCGCGCATCGCGGCATAGGTGGTGCCGGCCGACAGCAGCGCGATGTCAAAACTGTTGAGGCCGATCGGCGCCTGCGGCCCGGCGAAACCGGAGCCGCGTTCGCTGAGCATGCGGATATCATCGACATGGCGTTGCGTGTGCACGCGCAACAGGTCGTCGACCGAGACCGGCTCGGGGATGATCGGCACCAGATGCCGCGACAGGCCGCTGACCTGGATGAGGTTGTTCAGCCGGCGCTTGGAGCCAGGGGATTCCAGATGCCGGCCGGGTTCCACGAAACGGCCGGGCGGCATCATGTCGGCGCTGGAGCCGGTGTCATGCCACATCAGCTGTTCGTGAAAAACGTAGCCTGTCGCCATCCGCAGCGTCCTCTGAAAACCAGGTGACGCTAGCAGGCTAACGATCAGATCGCCCGACCCGAAAGTGGGGTCGCGCCTCTTATCTATGCCCCTCCTTTCGGAGGGGTATGGGCGCCTGCAGATCCTTGCGCGGCGCGCACCGCCTGCACCCGGTTGGTCACCGCGAGCTTGCCGAAAATGTTCTTCAGATGCCATTTCACCGTGGTCTCGCTCACCGACAGCGCCAAGGCGATATCGCGGTTGGACATGCCCTCAGTGAGATAGCGCAGCAGTTCGGCCTCGCGCTGGGTGAGCAGTTCCTTCTCGGCGGCTGGTGCGGTCAGTTTGCGTGTCGCGACAGGCATCGCCTGCGCGGCATCGATGATGCGCGACGCATAGGCTGACAGTGCGGGATCGGTCTTCGCCTGAGCCGCGCGCAGCCGCATCAACCCTTCGACAACAGGCCTTCCCTCGTCGACGAAAGAACGGATGAAGCCGGAGGGTTGGGCGAGACGTAACGCATTGAGGAGATTGCGGTCTGCCTCGCGTTGGTCGTGGGCAGCGCTGGCCGCTTTGGCGCGCAGGATCAGCGCCAATATATGGCGGCGCATGCGCCCGCTGTCTTTCGTGCGCTCGAGCAGCGCGTCGAAAACTCCCGCGGCAGCGGCATAGGATTTCTCGGCCGTCAGCAGGCGGCCCTCGGCAAAGAATTCGAACTCGTTGGCGGTGGTGATGACCACCGAAGCCTCGGTCCCTTCGCCCCGATGCTCGGCCAGCAGCGCACGCGCCTCGGCAATACGGTTCTGATCGAGCAGCACACGTATGCGGTCATGCACGATCATCGATGCCAGGCGGCGATACACCGTGCCGTGTACGCGTTGATAGACGCGCTCAAGCATATCCAGTGCCGCTTCGGTGCGCCCGGTCAGCTGCAGCACGCGGGCATAGGTCGGCACGCTGGCCAGAGGATAGACAATGACTGCCGCGCCTTCGATCTGCGGTCCGAGATTCTCGACCAGGGTCAGCGCTTCGCCCGACGCATTGGTCTCATAGGCAAGTTCCGCAAGCAGCGTGCCGGCCAGGGCCTCGGCATAGGAGTTTGCACCGATCCGCGCCCGAGCCTCGATGATCGCGTTGCGCAGCAGCCGCTCGGCGGCGGGCAAGCGGCCCGCCGAACGCTCGATCACGGCCATGTAGCAATTGGCAATGGTGACGCCGAGCAGGCTGCCGCTTCGCTCATGCGCCCGGCGTGCCGCATCGATGGCGGCGCGTGCGCCGTCGAGGTCACCCAGCGCATAGAGGTTGTAGCCAATGACATTGGCGGTCGCGCCCTCCATGAACCAGGCATCGGGCGCGATGACGCGCAGGGCCGCAAGGGCTGTGTCGCGCGCCTGATCGAACTGCTCCAGCGTGCTGTGAACGGCGGCGGCGAGAACCACGAGCTCAGCCTCGATCGTTGTGCCGGTCATCGTGCCTGGGTCGTTGCTGTCGGTCGGTCCGGTCTCGACCAACTTGCGCGCATTGCTCAGCGTCTGTTGGGCAATCTCCGGCTGGCTGCTGTGCACCGCCAACCACAGCACGACCAGCTGCAGCCGAATGCGCTGGTCGATCAGCTTCCTCGGCAGCAGTGCCAGCAGCTGGCGCACGTAGAGAAGCTGGCACTGGGCGATGAGGTCGAGCGCATTGTTCTCCACGAACACCGCCGCGCGGGCCTGGTCGCCGGCGGCCAGCGCGTGCCCGATCGCCTCTGTCAGCATCTTGCGCTCGCCGAACCATTCGGCGGCCGCCAGATGCAGCGGCGCGATCATCTCCGGTTCGCGCCGTTCCATTTCGCGGCTGAGGAAATCGCGGAACAGATGATGGAAGCGGAACCAGCGCCGCTCTTCGTCGAGCGGCACCAGGAACAGGTTGCGCGTCTCGATCTCGGTGATCGCCGCTTCGGCGTCGGCCGCGCGCATCACCGCCCGGCAGGCCTCGGCGCTGAAGCGTTCGAAGATCGAGCTGTAGAGCAGGAATTTTGCGATCGCCGGCGGCAGTTCCAGGAACACTTCGCCCATCAGGAAGTCGGCGACGTTTCGGTTGGCGCCGGTAAAATTGCCGATGACGGTTTCCGGTGCATGCGCGGCACTCAGTGACAAAGAGGCCAGTTGCAGGCCGGCGGCCCATCCTTCGGTGCGCGAGCACAAGGTCTCCACCGTGCCGCTGCTGACGCTCAGGCCCAGCTTGTCGTTGAAGAAAGCTTCGGCCTCGGATGAGGCGAAACGCAGATCGTCGGGGCCGATTTCGAAAACGTCGCCAAGCACCCGGAGCTTGCCGAGCTGCAGGTCGGGCAGGCTGCGTGAGCCGATGACGAAAGCAACATTTTCCGGCGCCTGCCGGGTCAGGCGCTCCATGAACCGCTTCACCGCCGGCGCCTCGACGGCGTGGTAATCGTCGAAGAACAGGGTGATGTAGGCCTCGCGCGCCGCCAGACCCGCCACAAGTGCCGCGAGCACGACATCGAGCTGCGGGATGGGGCTCGACTGGAAGGCAAGGTCGAGTTCCGCCGGGCTCTGGACCAGATGGCGCAGCGCGCCCACCAGATGCGATAGGAAGGCGCCCTCATCATTGTCCGTCGCCTCGCAGGACAGCCATGCCGTCAGCCTGCCGTGGCGTGCGATTTCCGCAGCCCATTGCGCCATCGTCGTCGATTTGCCGAAGCCAGCGGGCGCGGCGAACAGCACGATGCGCGTGTCGATATGACGCTCCAGCGTCGACAGAATGGTCTCGCGGCGCACCCATCGGCGATGGTGCGGCGACGCTTGGCTGACGGATTGCGGAGCTGTTCTCATCTAGGTCCGCACAGCCTGTAGCTCTCTGGGGGAGAGTCGCCGCAGCCGCTCCACTCCGCTTCGATCAGCGGAATTTGCGGTGCGGCATCGCGCGGCAAGGTTCCCTTGATACGGGGATCGTCGACGATCTCAAATCCGGTAGCGAAGGGCACGAACCCGCAGGCGCTGTAGAATCCGATGACGCTGTGATGATCGAAGCTGCTTGTATGCAGCCAGATGCGGCTCGGGTTGAGACGCCATGCGAGCTCCAGTGCCCCGGCCATCAGCCGTTTGCCGAAACCGCGGCCGGTCAGGGACGGGAACAGGCCGAAATAGGTGATCTCGATCTCGTTATAGTCGGCGGCGAAGAACTCGACCATGCCGAGATGCGCGCCGGTTTCGTCGTGGCCGTAGTAGAGATGCTGGCGCGGGTCGGCGAAATGCTCGGTGATTTCGGCATCGGACATTTCGGAAACGCGGTCCCACAGCCAGGGTGCGCCGATCTCGAGAAAGATCGCCCGGTAGGAAACGCAATCGGGCGTCGTGATCCGTGTCATGCCCAAGGGGCGCGCGAGATCCGGCTGCGGCGTGCGCGCTTCCATCCAGGTCACCGCATTGGCAAGCTTGCCAGCCGGCAGGCGATGGTAGCCAATGGCGAGATCGGTGATTTCGGCGGGCATCGTGTCTTCTGTGATCAACGCATTCCTCGTCATGTCTTCCAGAGATAGCAGTATCGGCTTGCTGCATCCGATGCCAACTCCCCCAAGACCATGGCAGTATCGAACGGCAAGTCCTGGACTGAAAGTTTGGCGCGTATGCCTCTTGCATTTCACAGGAATGGTATATGAGATATGATACATCATCCAGGTGAAAGTGAAATATGATGCCTGAGCGGATTGCGGATGAGGCCATTCTGAGGGCAGTCGATGATGGCTTCGCCCGACAGGTCGCGTTTCTGCAAGACCTCGTGCGCTTTCCCTCCCAACGTGGCGAGGAACACCCCGCGCAGTCGTTTATGGCCGCCGCCTACGAGGCGGATGGCTACGCGGTCGACATGTGGCGCGTCGATGTCGATGAGATTCGCGACCTGCCGGGTTTTTCACCCGTGGCGGTCTCTTACGACGATGCCTTCAACGTCGTTGCTACCCACACGCCGCGAAACGCGACCGGCCGCTCGCTGATCCTCAACGGCCATATCGATGTCGTTCCGACCGGACCGCTCGACCGCTGGGTGCGCGATCCCTACGACCCGGTGATCGAGGACGGCTGGATGCATGGCCGCGGCGCCGGCGACATGAAGGCCGGCCTGTCCGCCTGCCTCTATGCACTGAGCGCCTTGCGTAGCCTTGGCTATCAGCCGGCCGCGAACGTGTATCTCCAGTCGGTGGTCGAGGAGGAATGCACCGGCAATGGCGCGCTTGCATGCCTGCAGCGCGGCTATCGCGCCGACGCCGCCTTCATTCCCGAACCGCTGGAGCCGCGGCTGATGCGGGCGCAGGTCGGGCCGATCTGGTTCAGGGTCGAGGTCGACGGCGATCCGCAGCATGCGTCGGGTGCATTTTCGGCCGGCGCCAATGCCATCGAAAAGGCCTTCGTCATCATTCAGGCGCTGAAGCAGCTCGAAATCGTCTGGAACGCGCGCAAGGTCGATGACAGGCATTTCCATGATCACCCGCATCCGATCCGCTTCAACCTCGGCAAGATCGAAGGCGGCGAGTGGACATCGAGCGTTCCGGCGCGCTGTGTCTTCGAGATGCGCGTCGCCACCTATCCCGGCCAGAGGCTCGAAGACGCCAGGGCCGAGCTCGAGGCCTGCATTGCCGATGCGGCGCGCGCCGATCCGTTCCTGGCCAACCGACCACCCAAGATGACCTACAATGGCTTCATGGCCGAGGGCTATGTGCTGGAGGGCGCCGACGAGATGGAAGCGGTGCTACGCCGCAGCCATACCGCCGTCTGGGGCGAGCCGCTGACGGAACACGTCACCTCGGCGACCACCGATGCACGTTTCTTCGGCCTCTATGCCGACACGCCGGCGATCGTCTACGGCCCGATCTGCCGCATGCCGCATGGCTATGACGAGGCCGTCGATCTCGACTCGGTGCGCAAGGTCACCCAGACGATCGCGCTGTTCATCGCCGACTGGTGTGGCCTCGAACCTATCGAGGCTAAGCCATGAATGCGGCGGTGCCCGATGCGTTCGGCGAAACACTCGCCGAGGACGCACCGGATGTCTCCACGGCCGGCGCCCTCGCCATCCTGCGCCGGCACTACGGGCTGAACGGCACCGCGCGTCCGCTGCCTGGCGAACGCGACCACAATTTCCATGTTCAGACCGACGGCGAGGGCGAGTTCGTCCTGAAGATCTCCCATCCGGCGGAAGAAGCTGGCTTCACCGATTTCCAGAACAAGGCGCTCGACCACATCCTTGCGGTCGACCCCACCTTGCCGGTTCCCTCGGTGCGCAAAAGCCTCGAGGATGAAGCGCAGTTCGCGGTCAGCGTCGCTGGATCGGCGCCGCGCATCATCCGGCTGGTGACCTATCTGTCCGGTCAGTTGCTGTCGCGCTCGCCGACTTCCGAGGCGCAGGATCGCAATCTGGGCATCTTCCTCGCCCGCCTCAGCCGGGCGCTGCGCGGCTTCTTCCATCCGGCCGCCGGCAACGACCTGCTCTGGGACATCCGCAAGGTCGCCAAGACACGGCCGATGATGGCGCACATCACTGATCCGAGTCGGCGGGCGATGGTCGAGCGCGCGATCGCCTCCTTCGAGGAGCATGCTGCGCC
This sequence comes from Mesorhizobium sp. M7A.F.Ca.US.005.03.1.1, assembly GCF_003997975.1. NCBI lineage: Bacteria > Pseudomonadati > Pseudomonadota > Alphaproteobacteria > Hyphomicrobiales > Phyllobacteriaceae > Mesorhizobium > Mesorhizobium sp. M7A.F.Ca.US.005.03.1.1. The sequence goes on along the minus strand of NZ_RZRO01000004.1, from coordinate 87,407 downwards.
GGTCATCCCGAGCCTGCGCGCGCAGATCGTCCACAACGACATGAATTCCTACAATGTGGTGATGGATGCTTCGCGGCCGGAGGTCGTGAGCGGCATTCTCGATTTCGGCGACATGATCCATTCGCCGCTGATCTGCGACCTCGCCATCGGCGCCGTCTACCGCTGGCCGGCGGAAGGCCATCCGCTGGCACCGGCGGCGCGCTTTGTCGCAGGTTATCAGTCGCTCCAACCACTGGAGGAGGAAGAGATTGGCATTCTCTTCGATCTGATCCGTGCCCGACTTGCGCTCATCGTCAACATCGCCAGCTGGCAGGCCGAGCGTTTCCCGGCCAAGCGCGACTACGTGCTGCGCCTCGCCACCGAAGTCTGGGCTTCACTCGAACGGTTGAACGGCCTGTCGTCCACCGATGCCCGCCGCTATTTTCTCGACCATTCCAATCCGGAGTAGATTCCCGTGTCCCAGTCCTCGCCATACCCCGCAAATGCCGACGCGGCTGCATCGGAGCGCGCGCTGCTCGAACGCCGCGCCAGGCTGCTTGGGCCGACCTACCGCGCCTTCTACCGCAACCCGATCCATCTGGTGCGCGGCAGCGGTGTGTGGCTCTACGACGCCCAGGGCCGCAAGTTCCTCGACGCCTACAACAACGTCGCCTCGGTCGGGCATTGCCATCCGCGCGTCGTCGAGGCGCTTTCGAGGCAGGCCGCAACGCTCAACACCCACACACGCTATCTCAGCGAGATCATCCTCGACTATGCGGAAAAACTACTCGGCACCGTTCCGGCCCATCTTGGCCACGCCATGTTCACCTGCACCGGCAGCGAGGCGAACGACCTTGCCATCCGCATTGCCCAGCATTCCAGCGGCGGCACCGGGGTGATCATCACCGATTTCGCCTATCACGGCGCCACCATAGCGACGGCGCAACTGTCGCCGGCGGCGGTCGGGGCAAAGGGGGTACCAGCGCACCACCGCACGGTGGCAGCGCCGGACACGTTCCGCGACCATGGCCGGGCCGCGCATGATTTCGCCGGAAATGTCGCCGCTGCCATAGAGGACATGCGAGCAAAAGGCATCAAGCCGGCGGCGCTGCTTCTCGACTCGGCCTTTTCCAGCGACGGCATTTTCTTTCCCGATGCGAAGGTGATGCGCGAGGCAGCCGATCACGTCAAAAAGGCCGGCGGCATCGTCATCGCCGATGAGGTCCAGTCCGGCTTCGGCCGGCTTGGCCAGGGCATGTGGGGCTTCGCAAACTATGGCATCGGGCCTGACATCGTCACGATGGGCAAGCCGATCGGCGATGGGCACCCGATGGGCGCCGTGCTCGTGCGGCCGCAGCTTGTCGCCTCCTTCGGTTCGAACACCGGCTACTTCAACACCTTCGGCGGCAATCCGGTCGCGGCCGCCGTCGGCCTCGCCGTTCTGGAGGTCATCGAAGGCGAGGGGCTGATCGAGAATGCGCTCAATGTCGGCGCCTATACGAGTGAACTGCTGCGCGCCCTGCAGGGCCGGCACGGCGCGGTCGCCGATGTCAGGCACAACGGCCTCTATTTCGGCGTCGAGCTGACGGCGGACGGCGACGAGGCTCTGGCCGCCACCAAGACATCGGCGGTCGTCGAAGCCATGCGCGAGGACGGCGTGCTGATCTCGTCCTGCGGTCCGCGCGGCAATGTGCTGAAGATCAGGCCGCCACTGCCCTTTGCCAGGGACAATGCCGAGCAACTGGCCGAGACGCTCGATCGCGCTCTGTCGAACTGGTGATCGGAGCGGCCCGCGTATGCTGAAGCTTGAACATCAGACCCTGAATGACCGCGCCTATGGCGCGCTCAAGCAGGAGTTGATTTCCGGCGGCTTCAGCCCGGGCCAGGCGCTGGTCATCCGCAAGCTCGCCGAGACGTTCGGCATCTCGACGACACCGATCCGCGAGGCGCTGCAGAGGCTTGTCGCCGAGCGGCTGCTCGAGATGCAGAACAACCGCTCGGTCATCGTGCCGTTGCTGTCCGCGCCTGCCTTCGAGGAGCTGACGCGCATCCGCATCGCCGTCGAGGGACTGGCGGGCGAGATGGCGGCGACCAGGATGAGCGAAAGCGGGCTGGCTGACATCCAGGCGACGCTCGCCGGCATGCAGCGTGCCATTGAGGCCGGCGACGCCAGGGCCTATCTCTCATTGAACGAGGCGTTCCACTTCGCCATCTACCAGCATGCCGGCGCGCCGATCCTTTTGAACATGATCCGCGACCTCTGGGGGCGGGTCGGGCCTTATCTCAAGCTGCTGATGCAGGCCGATCGCTACATCCCGCAGTCCAACGACGCGCATCGCAAGATCGTCGCCGCACTGGAGCAGCGCAGCGGTCCCACTGTGCGGATTTTCATAGAAGAGGACATCGCCGTGGCGGCCGCTGTGCTGTCTGCAAACCTTGACGCTGCCAGGGAGCCGTCGGCCTAGCTCGTCCCGTCCAGCCGGTCGCGCAGCATGCTCCAGCCGAGCAGCATGTTGGGCGCGTGCCGCAGCACGGCGTGGAACGGTATTGGCGCCGGCGGCGCGAAGGGCAGCGGCAGGTCGCGGGCGTCGGTGCCGGCGGCCCAGTCGGCCAGAACCTTGCCCATCGCCGTCGTCATGGCGATGCCGCGCCCGTTGCAGGCGCGACCGGCGATCAGTCCCGGACCGAGGTCGATCAGGTGCGGCAGGAAATCCGGTTCGACCGCTGCCATTCCCGACCAGCTGTAGGCAAGCGGCGGCAGGTCGGGCAGACCGAGATGCCGGCCGAGCCTTCGCCAGATCGTCTGCGGTACGCGCGTATCCGCACCGGCGCCAAGGATATGCATGCCGCCGCTGATCAGCCGGTTTTCGGCGTCGAAGCGGAAGGTGAACAGATTGCGTCTGGTGTCACCGACACCTTGCCCGCCGGGAAGCAATCGGTTGCGCACTTCACGAGGCAGCGGCGCTGTCGCGATCTGGAAGACTTTCAGCGGGAAGTAGGTTCGCTGCAACGACGGATTGAGGGACCAGCCATAGGCGTTGGTGGCGATCAGCACCTTGCCCGCGCGTACCGAGCCAGAGGGCATTTTCAGCATCCAGCCATCGGCTATGCGATCAACCGAGGTGACGCGCGTCTGCTCGAAGATCTTTGCGCCGGCCTTCTCCGCCGCATCGGCCAATCCGCCCGCATAGGCGACCGGATTGAGCACGCCGCCGGAACGGTCCATCCAGCCGCCGACATAGCCTGGCACGCCTGTCATTGCTTCGATTTCCTGCCGATCCAATGTGACCGCAGGCCGGCCACGCTGTGCCCATTGCCCGGCGCGTGACTTGACCTTCTCGAAGGCCGCAGGCGAATGCGCCGGCTGGACCCATCCGTTCTGCACGGCGTCGCCGTCGATGCCGTGCTGCCGGATCAGGCGGAAAACCAGGTCGGCGCTGCCGGCGGCGAAATCGATCAGCCTTTCGCCGCGCGACGGCCCGAGATGGGCCAGTATGTCGACCGGGTCCATCTTGGCGAAGTTCGGCACGACGAAGCCCGCATTCCTGCCGGTCGCACCCCAGGCGATGAACTCGGCTTCGAGAACGGCGACGGAAAGTCCTTTCCCCGCCGCATGCAGCGCGGTTGAAAGGCCAGAAAAGCCGCCGCCGACGATTGCTAGGTCGACATCGAGCCCGCCTTGCAGTGCCGGCCGCTCACGTCGATTGCGGCCGACGGCATGCCAGAGCGAAACGCCGTGCGCTTCCTGCCGGATGACGGCATTCATGAGCTGGAACTGCTCCTGTCTGCAGCGATCCTCGTCCGCTTGCCGAGCCAAGGCCGCCGTGGCCTGTCGCCGAACAGCCCGTTCGGCCGGACCAGCAGGATAACGCAGAGCATGACGCCGATGGCGGCGATCTGCAGCGCGGCGGCACGAGCCTGCTGTTCCGGCGGGAACAGGATGCTGGTCAGCGTGCCCGACCCAGCCCATATCGCCCAGACCAGGATGCTGCCGATGACGGCGCCGAGATTGCTGCCCGAGCCGCCCACGATCAGCATCACCCAGACCTGGAAGGTCAGGATCGGCAAATAATTGTCCGGCGCGATGAAGCCGGTGAAATGCGCCTGCAATGCGCCGGCCAGTGCCATGATGGCGCCGCCCACGGCGAAGGCCTGGACGCGATAGAAACGCGCGCTCTTGCCAAGCGAGATCGCCGCCCGCTCATCCTCGCGTAGCGCCTTCAGCACGCGGCCCCACGGGCTGCGCGACAGATGTTCCAAAGCGAGATAGGCGACCAGAGTCACCGCCGCGACCACGGCAAGGTTCGACAGGTTGAACAGCAGCGGCGTCTCGGCAAGGCTGCCGAAGGGGCGCGGGATGAAGCCGATGCCGAACGGGCCGCCGGTCAGTTTCTGCGCGTTGAGCGCGACCAGTTGCACGACGACGGCGACGCCGAAGGTGGTGATCGCCAGATAGTCGGACCTGAGCCGCAGCGTCGCCATGCCAGTTAACGCCGCGGCAATGCCGCCGACGACCATGGCGCCCGCCCAGCCGACAACGATCGGCAGGCCAAGGCCACCCAGCCGCGCGGCGTCGTCGGGAGTGGTCAGCAATGCCGAGGTGTAGGCGCCGATGGCGACGAAGCCGGCAAGGCCGACATTGAACAGGCCGGTCAGGCCCCACTGCAAATTGAGCCCCAGCGTGACCAGCGAAAAGATCAGCGCGGTGGTCAGGAAGAAGGCGCCGTAGCCGATCAGATCCATCAGCGTTCCCTCACACCAAACAGGCCGATCGGCCGCACGAACAGCACCGCCATCAGGATGATGAAGGAGACGGCGGCGCGCCATTCGGCGCCGATCAGCTGCACGGCACCGGCCTCGGCGAGCCCGATGATCAGGCCGCCGAGCACGGCGCCGGGGATGCTGCCGATGCCGCCGAGAATGGCGGCGGCAAACATCGGCAATAGCATGTCGAAGCCCATGAACGGGCGGATCTGCACCAGGATGCCGATCATCACGCCGGCCACGCAGGCCAGCGCCCCGCCGATGACCCAGGTGACGCGCACCACGCTGGCGACGTCGATGCCGACGATGCGGGCCAGTGCCGCGTTCTGGCTCAGGGCCTGCATCGAGCGGCCGGTCTGCGTGCGCGTCATCAACAGATGCACGGCGAGCACCAGCACCGCGGTCAGCAGCAAAAGCGCGATCTGGTCTGATGTGATGCGGATGCCGAAGCCGACCGGCATGGCGATCTGGATCGCCCGGCTGAAATAGGTCGGCCGCGAGGTGAAGGTGAATTCGAGCAGGCTTCTCAGCGCCATCGAGGCACCGAAGCTCGCCATCACCACGATGATCGCCTGGCCTTGCGAGCGCAGCCGCGAAAACAGCACCTTGTCGAGCAGCAGCGCCAGCAAAGCGGTGAACGCCATGCCGACGACCAGCGCGACAATCAGCGGCCAGCCGAAGGACAGCGGTGCGATCGGTGCCACCTTGCCGACTGTCGCGCCGATGGCGCTGACGACGGCCAGCGTCGCATAGGTGCCCCAGGCCATGAAGTCGCCATGGGCAAAGTTCGAGAAGCGCAGGATCGAATAGGTAAGCGTCACGCCGATGGCGCCCAGGCCGATCATCGAACCCGTCAGCAATCCGTCGACGACAAATTGCAAGCTCATGCCCCACCTCCTGTGCCGGACTTGCGGGGGCGCTGGCCGAGATAGAGTTCGGCGACCACCGGATCGTTCCACAGCTCGGAGGCAATGCCCTCGTGCCGGTCTTTGCCTTCGACCAGCACATAGGCGCGGTCGCCGATGGCGAGCGCTGCCTTGGCATTCTGTTCGACGAGCAGGATGGTGACGCCGGACTTGCGGATGTTTGCCAGCATCTCGAACACCATCGAGACGAATTTCGGCGACAGGCCGGCCGACGGCTCGTCTAGCACCAGCACCTTGGGGTGGACGATCAGCGCCCGCGCAACGGCGAGCATCTGCCGTTGTCCGCCCGAGAGGTTGCCGGCGGCGGTGCGGCGCTGGCGGACGAGATCGGGGAAGGCGGCATACATCTCCTCGATGCGCGCAGGAATCTCGCGCCGCTCAAGGATGCCGCAAGCAACTCTGAGATTGTCCTCGACCGACATCAGTGGGAAGATGTTTTCGGTCTGCGGCACGAAGGCCAGCCCGAGGCGCACCATGGTGTGGGCCGGCGCGGCAGTGATGTCCTTCCCGTCCAGAAATACTGTGCCGCCGGTGATCGGGACGAGGCCGGCGATGGCCTTGATGAAGCTAGACTTGCCGGCGCCGTTGGGGCCGAGCACCACGACGATCTCGCCCTTGGCGACGGTGATCGAGGCGCCGCGCACGATCGGCACGCCGGGCTCGTAGCCGGCTTCGAGGTCGCGGACATCGAGAACGATCTCGCTCATGCCGCGCCTCCGAGATAGGCCTCGATGACGCGCGGGTCGCGAGCGACCTCTTCGGCCGTGCCTTCGCTGAGCAACTGGCCGCTCGCCATGACGAGGACGCGATGGCAGAGCCGCGTCACCATGTCGATATTATGCTCGATCAGCAGGAAGGTGATACCGCGCGCATTGATGTCGCGGATGCGGTCGATGATGACTTCGAGCAGCGTCGCGTTGACGCCGGCCGCCGGTTCGTCGAGCAAGATGATCGCCGGATCGGCCATCATCACGCGGGCGAGTTCGAGCAGCTTGCGCTGGCCGCCGGAAAGCACGCGCGCCGGCTCATGCGCGAGATGGGCGAGGGCGACCAGTTCCAGCAGTTCAAGCGCCTTTGTCCTGGCGGCCCTTTCCTGCGCGGCGACGCGCCATGGCGTGACGAAATTGGCAAGCAGCTTTTCGCCGGCCTGACCCTGTGCCGCCAGCATGATGTTTTCGATCAGCGTCAGGTTGGGCAGCGGGCGCGGTATCTGAAACGTGCGGCCGAGACCGCGTCCGATGCGCAGATGTGCTGCTTCGCCCGAGACGCGCGCGCCGTTGAGAAGGATTTCGCCGCTGGTCGGCAATATGCTGCCGGCAAGCAGGTCGAACATCGTCGTCTTGCCGGCGCCGTTGGGGCCGATGAGGCCGAGGATTTCGCCCGCTTTGACGTTAAACGAGACGTCGTTGACCGCGACAAGGCCGCCGAACCGCCTGACGACATTCCTTGCCGTCAGAACCGGCGCGCGGGTTTCCCCTTGCCGTTTGGTTGCCTCGCTCATCAAACCCTCTGGCCGAAGACGATCGCTGCCGCCTCCTGATTATGATTTGTGATCACACTTGCGTTGATCACGCTATTCGGCTTTAATTTCCTCCGCAAGCCGAAAACCGGCCACGAACGGAATTCCATGCAAAAGGCTGCCATCGAAAAGAACAACGAGGTGATCGCGGCCCAGCTTGCGCCGGTCGGCCGCGAGACCGTGCAGGACCGCGTTTATTCCGAGCTGCGCCGCGCCCTGATTGGCGGCCTGTTCGAACCGAGCCAGGTGCTGACCATCCGTGGCCTGGCTGACGCCTTGGTCACCTCGACCATGCCGGTGCGCGAGGCGCTCGGCCGGCTGATCACGGAAAAGGCGCTGGAGGCGCTGCCCAACCGTTCGGTGCGCGTGCCGCCGATCACGCTGGAACGCCTCGACGATCTCCTGCGGGCTCGCATCCTGATCGAGGGCGAGGCGATCGCGCTGGCCGCCGCCCGCATGGGTCCGCGCCAGATCGCCACCATCGAAACCATCCTCGCCGAATGGGACGAGATGCGGGCTTTGAAACACAAGAAGGACGTCGACCGCGAAGTGACGCTCAACCAGAGCTTTCATTTCGAGATTTACCGCTCCTGCGGTTCGGCCGTGCTGATCCCGATGATCGAGAGCCTGTGGCTGCAATCGGGTCCCTGCATTCGTGTCGCCATCTACGCCTTCTCGGAAGCCGGCGAGGTCGACACCGCCCAATATCACCGCCGCATCGTCACGGCGCTGTCCACGCAGGATGCGCAGGCGGCGCGCGAGTCGCTGGTCGCCGACATCAGCCGACCCTTCACCTTCCTGCGCAGCAAGTTGCAGGCCGCCGCCGCGAAAGACCAGACATGACCGCCATCAGGATCACCGAGCCGCGCTCGCAGCTTTCCGTAACGGCATTGCTGCTGCCCGAGAAGGCGCCGGAAAACGCTGCCTTCCTCTTGGCCTACCTCGGCACGCCACGCGTTGTTCCGGGCATCCATGCGATGTGGACGGGGCCTGAGATTTCCTGTCCGGTTCCATCAACCGACCTCGAGGGCCAGGCCTATGCAAAACCGTTGCCGGCCGAGAACGCGACGCTGAACCCGCAGCCGGGCGACATCGTACTGTCCTACGTGCCGCCACGCATGTGGGGCGGCAATCCCAATGCGATCTTCGACATTGGCCTCTACTACGGGCAGGGCGCGCGGCTCTTGTTCCCGATAGGCTGGCTGGCCGGCAGTGTGGTGGCGCAGGTGCGCGTCGAAGAGCGTGACCGGTTCGCCGCCGCGTGCGGTGTCATCCGCCGCAACGGCGCCTGCGATGTCACCTTCAGCCTGATGGAGGCCTGACATGGCCGACGACAGTTTCGAGCTGTTCGACCTTCGCGTCGAGGCCATCATCCCCAAGGACAAACCTATCTATTGCGGCGCCAAGGAAGGCGATTATTTCGAGCTCAAGGGCGAGATGCTGTCGATGCCGGCAGGGCAGGTTTTTTCGATCTATTCGATCGCCGCCGTGTTGCCGCTGCTGGCAGCCAAGCAGCGCCCAACCCACCCGAACGACTGGATGACCTCGGACGCCGAGATCGCTTGTCCCGATCCCAATTGCGGCAGCCGGCTGCGGATCGTCAGGGCCGCCAAGCGGCGGTTCAGCCACGCCGAGACGACGGCGGTGCCGCTGCCGAAAGAGGATGACCTTAGATGACCGCCAAGACCTTCGAACTCGGCCCCGGCTACACCATCTCGCGCGTCATTCGCGGCGGCTGGCAGCTGGCTGGCGGCCACGGCGCCATTGACCGCAGCCAGGCGGTGGCCGATCTGATCGCCACGTTCGATGCCGGCATCTGGACCTATGACTGCGCCGACATCTACACCGGCGTCGAGGAGTTGATCGGTGCCGCGCGCCTGCGGCTGGCCAGCGAGCGCGGCCTCGACGTCGCGGCCCGGATGAAGGTGCACACCAAGCTGGTGCCCGACCTCGAACGGCTGGCCAGTATCAGCCGTGACTACATCAGGGGCATCATCGACCAGTCATTGCGGCGGCTGAAGACCGAGCGGCTCGATCTCGTGCAGTTCCATTGGTGGGACTATGAACAGCCGCGCTATGTCGATGCCATGGGCTGGCTCAACGAGCTTCGGTTGGAGGGCAAGGTGCGAAATCTCGGCACCACCAATTTCGACACGCCAAGGCTCGCCGAGATACTCGCTGCCGGCATCCCGCTGGTCAGCCAGCAACTGCAATATTCCGTGCTCGACCAGCGCCCGGGCAGCAGCCTGGCCGCGCTCGCAAAACAGAACGGCGTCAGCTTCCTCTGCTATGGTTCAGTCGCCGGCGGCTTCCTCAGCAACAAATGGCTCGGTGCGGCCGAGCCCGCCACGCCGCTCGAAAACCGCTCGCTGGTCAAGTACAAGCTGATCATCGACGATTTTGGCGGCTGGGAGCTGTTCCAGCACCTGCTGCAAGCGCTGAAGGCCGTTGGCGACCGCCACGGCGTTGACGTCGCCACCATCGCCAGCGCCTGGGTGCTGGAGCAGCCGCAAGTGGCGGCGGTCATCGTCGGCGCCCGCAACCAGGCCCACGCCATTGCCAATGCGAAAATCATGGACGTTGCGCTCCACGCCGAGGACCGGGAGCGGATTGCGGCCGTCATCGCGCAAGGCACCGGCCTCGAAGGTGACGTCTACACGCTGGAACGCGACCGCCGCGGCCGCCACGGTTCGATCATGCATTACAACCTCAATGCGGGGAAGAAATGAGCGGCGAACCCTCCCTGTTTTCACGCGCCAGCGCCGAAATCATCGACCTGCACCGCTTCTTCGTCGACTGGTTCGTCGCCGCGCGAGCCAACACGGTGGACTTCGGCCGCTTCGAACGCGCCATGGGCAAGGACCTCAGCATGGTGGCGCCGGACGGGCAGATCCTCGATCGCGAAGCGGTCGTCGACCATGTCCGCGCAAGCCGTGCTTCCTGCGACGATGGTTTCGCCATTTCGATCGAGGACATCCGGCCCGGCTGGCAGGACGCGGATACCATCGTCGTCCTCTATGTCGAAGCGCAGCTGCGCGCAGGCAAGCACAGCCGCCGTCAATCGAGCGCCGTCTTCACGACCAGTTCATCGGCGCCCAACGGCGTCGAATGGCGACATCTGCATGAAACCTGGCTGCAGGTGCCGGAACGCTGAACAAGCTCCAGAACTCAAATACAGTCGAGTAACGAAAGGGGAACAACAATGACAAAGACGATACTCCAACTCACCACAGCGCTGGCCCTCGTCACGATGGCGGGTGCTGCGCAGGCCGCCGATTGCAAGATCACCGTCGGCCTCGTCATGGAGCTGACCGGCCCGGCCGGTGAATACGGCCAGGCCGGCGCCAAGTCGGTCGAGATGGCCTTCCGCGACATCAACGGAGCCGGCGGGGTGCGCGGCTGCGATCTCGTCACCGACACGCGCGACAGCCAGAGCCAGGGCAACATCGCCGTCGACGCCGCCACTCAGCTTGTGCAGGTCAAGAAAGTGCCGGTCATCATCGGCGGCATCATCTCGTCGGTGTCGATCCCGATCCTGACCTCGGTGACCGCGCCAGCCAAGATCGTCCAGGTCTCGCCAGCGTCATCCTCGCCGACTCTGACGGCGCTCGGCCGCGACGGCAAGACCAACGGCATCTTCTTCCGCACCATCACCTCGGATGCGCTGCAGGGTGTCGCCGCCGCCAAATATGCCATCGACAAGGGTTTCAAGAAGCTGTCGATCATCCACGTCAACAACGATTTCGGCGTCAACATGGTGGCCGAATTCTCGCGTGCCTACAAAGCGCTCGGCGGCACCATCGTCTCCGACACGCCTTACAATGAAAAGCAGTCGAGCTATGCCTCCGAAGTCACCGCGGCAATGGCCGGTGAACCGGACGGTCTCTACCTCGTCAGCACACCGGTCGACGGCGCCACGGTCGCCCGCACCTGGATCTCGCAGGGCGGCGTGCAGAAATTCCTGCTCAATGACGGCATGAACAGCCCGGACTTCATCGAATCCGTCGGCGCCGATTATCTGAAGGAAGCCTACGGCACGTCGTCCGGCACCAGCCCGACGGCCTCGACGGAGTATTTCACCAAGAACTATAAGGAATTCTCCGGCATCGAACCGACCAATCCGGCAGCCGACCGTTCCTATGACGCCGGCGCGATTGTTGGCCTCGCCATCGCCATTGCCGGCTCCGAGGACCCGGCCAAGATCAAGGACGCGATGTACAAGGCGGTCGATCCGGCCGGCACGCCGATCTTTGCTGGCAAGGAAGAGTTCGCCAAGGCGCTCGGCCTGATCAAGGACGGCAAGCCGATCCGCTACGAAGGCGTCATCGGCCCGGTCGCCTTCGATAAATATGGCGACATCACAGGCCCGTTCCGGCTGTGGAAGATCGTCGACGGCAAGGTAGCGACGGACGGTGAAATGACCACCGACGATGTCAACGTCTTGCAGGCCAAGCTTCAGTAAGCATCATTCCGTTTGGTCCGGCATCGATTATGTCAGCATCGATGCCGGACCAAGAATATGGCTGCCTCATTGCGGCGCTCTTGCCCGGCACTCACGTCCGTTCCGTCGCAACTTGCCTGGGGATGAGAAAGCGGGCGGCGAGCACGCAGAGCAGCACGGTGAACATCAGGATCAGCGCCACCAGCGCATTGATATCGGGTGAGAAGCCAAGCCGCATCATCGCCCACAGCCTGACCGGCAGCGTGCTTTGCGTGCCAGTGACCAGGATGGTGATCATGGTCTCGTCGAATGACAGGGCGAAGGCCAGGATGGCGCCGCCGACCATGGCGCTCGACAGGTTCGGCAGGATGATGCGCCAGAAGGTCTGCCAGCCCGTGGCACCGAGATCGTAGGACGCTTCAACCAGCGTGCGGCTCATCGACTGCAGCCGCATCAGTACCGTGCGGTAGACTATCGCCAACACGAAAACCGTATGGCCGATAACGACCGTCAGCAGCGAGCGTTCGAGGCCGATCTCGCGGAAGAAGATCAGCAGCGCCAGGCCGCTGATGATCGGCGGCATCAGGAACGGCAGGAAGATGATGAACTGCAGCAGCGAGCGTCCGGAACGGCGCCCATGATAATAGAGCGCCAGCAGCGTTCCGCTGACCACCGACAGGATGACGGTGCAGACGCCGACGATCAGCGTCGTGCGCAGAGCGGCCAATATGTCGTGGTTTTCAGCCAGCGCCACATAGGTCGCAAGCGTCGGCGACGACCAGTCGACGGAGCCATGCGAAATGGTGAAGAACGACGACACGATCGGCACGAACAGCGGGCTGTAGAGCAGGACCGCAACCAGTGTCGTGATCGCGGCCAGAAAGATCGTGGACAGTCGGGGCAGGGCGCTCATACCGAAGTCCCCGGGTTGCGGCCAAAGCGTTCGCCGATGAGGATTGCGGCGATCACCACGACGGCCAGCGCCACCGACAGCGCCGCGCCGAACGGCCAGTTATAGGCCGTGCCGAACTGGCTGTAGAGGATGCGGCCGAAGGTGAAGCCGCTGATCCCGCCGACCATCTGCGGCGTCAGGAAATCGCCGATCGCCAGCACGAAGACGAAGCTCGCCGCCGAAGCGACGCCGGGCAGGCTGAGCGGCAAGGTGATGCGCAGGAAGGTCTGCAAGCCGCTCGCGCCGAGATCGTCGGATGCGCGCAGCAGCACTTGCGGAATCCGCTCCAGCGACAGGAAGATCGGCAGGATGGCGAAGGGGATCAGGAGCAGGGTCAGCGTCAAAAGGATGGCGTTCATGTTGAACACGAAAAGCGTCGACGGTTCCTGCAGAATGCCGAGCGCCACCAGTGCCTTGTTGAGGAAACCGTTGAGGCCGAGGATGCTGCGGATGGCATAGATCTTGATGACGTAGCTCATCAGCAGCGGCACCAAGAGCAGCATCAGCAAGGCGTAGCGCCAACGGCCTTTCAGCATCGTCAGGAAATAGGCGGCGGGATAGGCGAGCAGGATGCAGATGATGGCCACCGATACGCAAAGCACGATGGTGTTCCAGAACACCGGCAGAAAGACCGGATCGGTAAAGAACCTGACATAGTTGCCCAGCGACAAGCCGTAGACGATCGTGCCCTGGTCGACGCTGAAGAAGCTGTAGCCGAGGAAGATCGCCAGCGGCACCAGGACGAAGACCACTGGCAAGGCAAACGCCAGCACCGTCACCAGCAGCGACAGCCGTTTTTCCGCAGGCAGCGTCGATCCTGCTTTGCTCATGCCAGCACCAGATGGCCTTCATGCGGCGCAAAGGAAAGCGATACGGCCTCGCCGGATCTGAGCGCGCTGCCGTCGACGCGGCTCGGCACGCGCAGCCGCAAGCGTTGCGCGGCATTGTCGGCGCCGGCCGCGATGGTGGCGACGGTCGACGAGCCGGCAAAGGCCAGATCGGAGATCGTGCCGGAAAAACGGTTGTCGGTGTCCTTTGCATCCGCAAGGTGCAAGGCTTCTGGACGGAACGCGGCGTAAGCGCTGGCGCCTTCCGCTGCGGCTTTCAAATGCGGCTGGTCGCTGATCGAACAGATGAGGCGCCCGAGCGCCGTCTCGATCGATCGCAGCTCGCCCTGGACCGGTCCGAGTTTCCCGGCCACCAGATTGTTCTCGCCGAAGAAACGCGCGACGAATTCGCAATCCGGTCTGTAGTAAAGGTCGTGCGGCGTGCCGAGCTGGCGGATATGGCCGGCCTCCATGACGCAAATCCGATCGGCCATGCCGATGGCTTCTTCCTGGTCATGGGTGACGAACAGGAAGGTGGTCCTGATTTCGCGCTGGATGGACTTTAGGAACACCTGCATCTGCCGGCGCAGTTCGAGGTCGAGTGCGGCGAGCGGCTCATCGAGCAGGATCAGGCGCGGCTGGCAGATCAGCGCACGGGCGAGTGCGACGCGCTGGCGCTGGCCGCCGGAGAGCTGCGCCGGAAAGCGGTCGGCGAAACGCCCGAGCTGGACCAGTTCCAGCGCCTCCGCGACTCGGCGCGCGATTTCCTTGCGCTGGACATGGCGAACCGAAAGCCCGTAGCCGACATTGCCGGAAACGGTCAGGTGCGGGAACAGCGCATAGTCCTGAAACACGGTGTTGAACGGCCGCCGGTTGATCGGCATGCGGCTGATGTCTTGCCCATCCAGGCGTATCTCGCCCGACGTCAGCGGTTCCAGCCCGCCGATCAGCCGCAGCACCGTGGTCTTGCCGGAGCCGGAGGGTCCAAGAACGGTGAGGAACTCACCGTCCTTGATCGACAGGTCGATGTCGTGCAGCACGGGGACCGTGCCGTAGGATTTCGAGACGGACCGCAGCGTCAAGAGGTCGGTGTTCTGGTTCATGAAATACTCTCGCATACGCTTCGGCGGTCCGGAACTCCGGACCGCCGGGTCCTTCGAAGGCATGGTGCGGAAAGATCAGGGCGTTGCCTTGACCTCGTTCCACATGTCCGAACGCTTGAGCGGGTCCTCGACATTGTTGAGCCAGACCAGCTTGTCGTTGCCGCCGGCGCTGCCGGTTTCCGTCACCGTGTTGCCGAAGCCGGTGCGCTCGGAAAGCTCGCCGCCGACCTTCTTGCTCAGCATGAAATCAATCCATTTCTCGGCTGCCGCATTATCACGGACACCCTTGGAGATGACCCAGTTGTCGAGCCAGGCAAGCGCGCCCTCGCTCGGATTGACGTAGGCGACATGGGCGCCGATCTTCTGCAGCGCCTTGACCTGCTGCTGGCCGTAATTGGCCCAGATCAGGGCCACATCATTGTTCTGGTAGATCTGCTGCGCCTCGTCGGCGGTGGTGTAGAAGCTGAGCACGTTGCGCTTGAGTTCGACCAGCTTGGCCTTGACTGCAGCCATCTGCTCTTCATTGAGGTTGAACGGATCCTTGTAGCCGAGCGTCAGTGCGGTGAACGAGAAATTGTGCTCGCCATTATCATACGCCAGCACCTTGCCCTTGTAGGCCGGGTCCCACAGAACCGACATCGAGGTCGGCGCCGGCTTGACCTTGTCGGTGTCGTAGATCAGGCCGATGGAGTCGAAGCAGAACGGAATGCCGTAGACCTTGCCGTCCTTGGTCACGCCGCTGACCGCCGTCAGGTCGCGGAAGCGCGGCAGCACGTCTTTCTGGTTGGCGAGCTTGGTGACGTCGATCGGCGACACCAGGTCAGCCTTGATGTAGCGCTGCAACTGGGCGGTGTTGACAGCAAAGACGTCGAAGTCCTGGCCCTCGCTGCCCTTGATCTTGGCCCAGATCTCGTCGTCGCTGCCGATGAAGACGACATCGACGCCGATGCCGGTCGCGGCGGTGAAATCCTTGACCCAGTCGGCATCGGCGTAGCCGTCCCAGGCCAGTACCCGAAGGTTCGCGGCGAGCGCCGCCGATGTCATCAGGCCGATGCTGAGCCCGATTGTCGCTAGTCTTAGAAACGCTTTCTTCAGTCCCATTTTTAATCTCCCATTATCGTTCTGGTGGACCGTAATTTTCGGGCCTGCGCCGTCACAGCTGGGTAACAGCGACCAGTCCCTCGTCCGGCACCGACACCATCCGGTTGCGCAGTGGCTTGCCGAACGTCTGTGCCTGGATTTCATACTCGTCGCCGGAAGCCGTCTTGACGCCGGAGGCGTAGCTCATCACCGCCGCGCCGAAGAAATAGGCGTGCAGGTCGCCCGCCCTGCGGTGCATCGGGTAGCGGAAATGGAAGTGTTCGAGATTGGCGATCGAGTGCGACATGTGCGCTTCACCCGACAGGAACTCCTGCTCCCAGATAACAGTGCCGTCGCGCAGGATGCGCGAATGGCCGCGCACTTCTTCGGGCAGGTCACCGATCAGCAGTTCCGGACCGATCGAGCAGGAGCGCAGCTTGGAATGGGCGAGATAAAGGTAGTTCTCGCCCTCCGTCACGTGGTCGGAATATTCGTTTCCGAGCGCATAGCCGATGCGATAGGGATGGCCATCGGGTCCATTGACATAAAGCCCGACGATCTCGGCTTCCTCTGCACCGGCTTTCGCGAATGCCGGCATCGGCAGCGGCGCGCCGGGCGGGACAACGCAGGTGCCGACGCCCTTGAAGAACCACTCTGGCTGAATCCCGATCTTGCCGGCGCCAGGCTTGCCGCCCTCCAGTCCCATGCGGAAGATTTTCAAGGAATCGGATTCGTCGGCACCTTCGCCATGGGTCAGAACATGCATCTGGTTGCGCGCGGCGGCACTTCCGGTGTGGGTGAGGCCGGTGCCGGTGACCAGGAAGCGCGCCGGTTCGGGATGGTCGACCGGAGCGAGCACCTGCCCATCGCGCAACAGTTGGTCGTAGTCGATTTTCGCTGTGCCGGTCCGCTTCTCGACCAGCGCTGCGATCGACGTGCCCTGGGCAATTGCCGCTTCGGCCAGCTCCAGCACGCTGCTGGTCTTCTCGAGAGGGTGCAGATGATTGCCGTCATCGCAGACACGGCCAACCCCTCTGCTGCCGTCGGCCATTCTGAACTGAACAAGACGCATGAACTAACCTTCTTCCTTTGAAGCCGTACGGGTCACACCCAGCCCGCATCGACGATGAACTGCTGGCTTGTGCACATGCGGCTGTCGTCGGCGGCGAGGAACAGCGCCATGCGCGCGATATCGGAGGGTTGCAGCCGGTCGGGCAGGCACTGCCTTTCCGCGATCTGGCGTTCGCCGGCCGGGTCCAGCCACAGGCGAATCTGGCGCTCGGTCATCACCCAGCCCGGCACCATGCAGTTGACGCGGATGCGCTCAGGGCCAAGCTCGCGGGCCAGCGCCCGCGTCATGCCGTAAACAGCCGCTTTCGCGGTGACATAGGCTGGGCAATCCGGATCGCCGACCATCCAGGTGATGGAGCCGAAGTTGATGATCGAGCCGCCGCCCTGCGCGCTCATCTGCGGACGCACTGCCTGCGCCGCGAAAAACTGGTGGCGCAGATTGACCGCCATGCGGTCGTCCCAATAGGCAACCGTCACATCCTTGGTCTGGTGGCGGTCGTCATTGCCGGCATTGTTGCACAGCGCCTGGATGGGGCCATTGTGCTGCATTGCCTGCACGGTTGCCGCCTGCAACTCTTCGACGTTGCGCAGGTCGCATGGAATGAACAGCGGCGCGGCATGTCCGTCGGCCGCAATCGCGTCGACCAGACGTTGGGATGGTTCTTCGGCCATGTCGACGAAGGCGACGCGGCTGCCCTGGGCGCAGAAATGGCGCACCAGGCTTTCGCCGATGCCGCTGCCGCCGCCTGTTATGAAGACGCTGCGGCCCTTGAGGCTTGGATAGATCGCGTAGCCGATTTCATCCGTCATCGCGCGCCTCTCTAGTGCGAATGCCGAGGAATGCCGGCATCGCGCCGGCCGACGAGAAAGTCGAAATCGCAGCCCTTGTCGGCCTGCAGCACGCGCTCGACATAAAGGCTCTGGTAGCCGCCCTCCGGCGACGCCGGCGGCTTCCAGTCACGCCGGCGGATGGCGAGCTCCTCTTCCGACACCAAAAGTTCCAACCGGCGGCCGGCGACGTCGAGCTCGATGAGGTCGCCGTCGCGCACCAGCGCCAGCGCGCCGCCTGCGGCTGCTTCCGGCGCCACATGCAGAACCACGGTGCCGTAGGCGGTGCCGCTCATGCGCGCGTCCGAAATGCGCACCATGTCGGAGATGCCTAGCTTGAGCAGTTTGGCCGGCAGCGGCATGTTGCCGACCTCGGCCATTCCGGGATAACCGCGCGGCCCGCAGTTCTTCAGCACCATCACCGAGGTGGCGTCGATGTCCAACTCCGGATCGTCGATGCGGGCGTAGTAATGCTCGATGTTTTCGAACACCACCGCCTTGCCGCGATGCTGCATCAGCTCGGGCGTTGCCGCGGACGGCTTGATGACCGCGCCGTCAGGCGCCAGATTGCCGCGCAGGATGGAGATGCCCCCTTCCTTGGTCAGCGGCTCGCTCATTGGGCGGATCACTTCGCTGTTGTAGTTGGGCGCGCCGTCGATCAATTCACCGATGGTCTTGGCGCTGACGGTCATGGCGTCGCGATGAAGAAGCCCCACTTCATCAAGCGACGCCATGACCGCAGCTAGCCCCCCGGCGTAGTAGAAATCTTCCATCAGGAACCGGCCCGACGGCATCAAATCGACAATGGTTGGAACGTCACGACCTAGGCGGTCCCAGTCTTCGAGGCTGAGATCGACACCGATCCGGTTGGCGATGGCGATCAGATGCAGCACCGCATTGGTCGAGCCACCGATCGCGCCGTTGACGCGAATGGCGTTCTCGAACGCTTGCCTGGTGAGGATCTCCGCGATCGTCACGTCCCTGCGCACCAGATCGACGATCTGGCGTCCGGCCATCTGGGCGAGCACGCCACGGCGCGAATCCACCGCCGGGATCGCGGCGTTGTCCGGCATGCCGATGCCGAGCGCTTCGACCATGCTGGCCATGGTCGAGGCTGTGCCCATCGTCATGCAGCTGCCCGCCGATCGGCTTTGGCCCTGCTCGGCGGCGAGAAAGTCGGCAACCGGCATGCGGCCGGCTTTAACCTCCTCGGCGAATTTCCAGACATGGGTGCCCGAGCCGATATCGTGTCCGCGGAACTTGCCGTTGAGCATCGGCCCGCCGGAAACGGCGATGGTCGGCAGGTTGCACGATGCGGCGCCCATCAGCAGCGCCGGTGTGGTCTTGTCGCAACCGACCAGCAGGATGACGCCATCGATCGGATTGCCGCGGATGGACTCCTCGACATCCATGCTGACCAGGTTGCGAAACAGCATGGCGGTGGGGCGCATGTTGCTCTCGCCCAGCGACATCACCGGAAATTCGAGCGGCAGGCCGCCGGCTTCATAGACGCCGCGCTTGACGTGATCGGCCAGCGCCCGCAGGTGGGCATTGCACGGGGTCAATTCCGACCAGGTGTTGCAGATGCCGATCACCGGGCGGCCGTCGAAAGCGTCGGCGGGAATGCCCTGGTTCTTCATCCAGCTGCGGTGCATGAAGGCGTTCTTGCCCTCACCGCCGAACCAGGCCTCGGACCGTAGCTTGCGTTTGTTCTCGCTCACGATGCCAGCTCCCGATTCTGGCGGCGCTTGTTGCGGTTCTCGACACTGCGGCGCACGTCCTCCTCAGCATTGTCGATGAGGACCAGCAGCGCCTTTTGTGCGCCGGTCGCGTCGCCGGCGGCGATCTTTTCGGCGACTTCCCGGTGCAGCGGCAATGAGGGGCGCTGCCCTTCCGGATTGTCGTTGGAAAGACGAAAGCTCGTCACCAATGCGGTTTCGACCAGTGCCGCCAGCGAGCCGATCAGCTCATTGCCGGTCATGCGCAGTATGGTCTGGTGGAACAAAAGGTCAGGCTTGGCGAAGCGGTCGCCGTCGTCGACCACCGCCTCCATTTCGACCAGAGCTGCATTGATCTCGGCGATCTGCGCTGGCGTGGCGCGCTGGGCCGCAAGCGCTGCCGACATCGGCTCGATGGCCCTGCGCAATTCGAACAGCGCCCGGACATCGTCGGCGCTGACACCGCTGGCATAGCGCCATGACAGGACGTCCGGGTCGAGGAAATTCCAGTCGGCACGAGGACGCACCCTTGTGCCGGTCTTCGGCCGCGATTCGACCAGCCCCTTGCCCGCCAACACCTTGATCGCCTCGCGCAGCACCGTGCGGCTGACCCCCAGCATCTCGCTTGAATCGTCGGCATTGGGCAGTGCCTCGCCGGGTAGGAAATCGCCTTGAACGATGCGCAATCCGATTTGCTCGACGACGGTCGCATGCAGAGCGGTGGAGCCGCTGGAAACCGCCACCGCGACTCTCGACGTACGCGCCATACTGAAAGATTTGTTATTCTTCATACTATTCATATGATATGTCTTATCGGCATTGCGATTGGAGTCAAGGGATGGGGGAGTGCCGATGACAAAGAATTCCGCTGCCGTTGCCGAGCAGCACCAAGGGCTGATCTCGATCAGCGACGGCATTGCGACCGTGGAGATCGCGCCGGCCGCCGGCGGCGCGCTGGCGTCGTATCGCTGGCGGCAAAACGGATCCGTCGTGGATTGGCTGCGCCCTGCGGATCAGGCGGCGATCGACGGCCGCGATGCCGGCGCCATGGCCTGCTTCCCGCTGGTTCCCTATTCCAATCGCATAAGGCACGGCCGCTTCGCATTCGCAGGCCGCACCGTCGAACTGCCGACCAGCCCGGACGATCCACATCATGAGCAT
The DNA here is from genome assembly GCF_003997975.1 of Mesorhizobium sp. M7A.F.Ca.US.005.03.1.1. NCBI lineage: Bacteria > Pseudomonadati > Pseudomonadota > Alphaproteobacteria > Hyphomicrobiales > Phyllobacteriaceae > Mesorhizobium > Mesorhizobium sp. M7A.F.Ca.US.005.03.1.1. The sequence goes on along the minus strand of NZ_RZRO01000004.1, from coordinate 67,038 downwards.
GGCCATGGCTGGCGTCGGCCATGGACCGTCGTGCGGCACGAAGCCAGCGCCACCGTCCTATCCTATCGCCATGCCGCCGATTCCTGGCCGTGGAGCTATGAGGCAAGGCAAGAGATCTCGCTGGTCGATGGCAGCCTGATCACCGCCATCTCGCTGCGCAACCTGTCGGACGCGCCGATGCCGGCCGGGCTCGGCCTGCATCCCTATTTCCCATCGACACCGTGGACGCATGTCCAGGCGCGGGTGTCCGGCATGTGGGAGACCGACGCGGAAATCCTGCCCACCCGGCACGTCCTGCCGCCTGCAGGCTCCAACCCGACCACGGGCTTCGACGTGTCGGAGACGGACTTCGACACGGTCTTCACCGGATGGTCGCGCCGCGCCCGGATCTCCTGGCCGGAGCATGGACGGCAACTGGACATCGAGGCCGAGGCGCCACTCGATTTCCTTGTCCTCTACACGCCGCCCGGCGAGCCGTTCTTTTGCGCCGAACCGGTCAGCAACATCACCGATGCCTTCAACCGCAGGGCTGACACGGGCATCGAGGCCGGCTGTATCGTACTGGCGCCCGGGCACATGCGGTCCGCAAGCGTTCGCTTCACGCCTTCGCGGGAGATCTGATCGCCAGTCTGAGCCGCATCAACTGCTTTGCCTCGCCGCTTCGCGGATGGTCTGCAACAGGATGGAGAAGGCCGGCGAGGGCGCCGTGTCGGTCCGCATCGTCAGGCCGACCGGTCCCTTGGTTTCCTCGGTGTTGACCGGCAGGGCGACGAAGGCGCCACTGCCGAGTTCATTGGCGACGACGCCGGCCGAAATGATCCAAACCGCATCGCTCTGCCGCAGGAAGGCGCGGCCGAAGGAGTCCGAGACGGTTTCGATCTCGGTTGCCGGCGCCGTCATGCCGCTGGTGATGAACAGGCGGTCGACGAAAGGGCGGATGACCGATTCCCGTGTCGGCATCAGCGCCGGGAACTCGTCGAGCCGCGCGAACACGTCCTGTCCGGGCTCAAGCAGCGGATGTCGCGCCCGCACCACGAACAGCACCTGTTCGGAGTAGAGATGCTCGAAGAAGAAGCCGGTCATGTTCTCCGGCGCCGCCAACCGTCCGACGACGAGATCGAGCGCGCCGGTGCGCAACTGTTCGAGCAGCACCGCGTTCTCGCCGGTGACGATCTTGATCGCCGCACCGGTGCTCTCTTTGAGGAACAGGCTCATGGCAAGCGGCATCACCCGCGCCGACACCGTCGGCAGCGCGCCGATGCGGATCGGGTGCCGGTTGACCGCTCCGTCCTGGCGGACGGAATCGACGCCTTGCTTGAGCGCCGTGATCGCCGTGGCGGCGTGGCGAAGGAAGATCTCGCCGATGCGCGTCAGTCGGATGCCGCGGCCGTCGCGCTCCACCACCGCAACCCCCAGCGCCTCTTCCAGTTCGCGCAATGTCTTGGTCACGGCCGGCGGGCTGACATGCAGCAAGTCAGCCGCTCGCGCCACGCTCCCCTGCCGCGCAACTTCCAGGAATGCCTGCAGGTGACGGAACCGAATGCGGCTCTCGGACATGGATTCGATAACCCCTGAGTTAATGAAACGCCGCAAAATATCATTTTACCGAACCAAACGCCTTGTGCAATGTGGGGGCGGAGGATCGAAACCGTGCCATTCGTCACCATCGGCGGCATCACGCTGCACCATCGCCACATCAAGGCGACCGGCAATGCGCGCCCAATCATATTCATCAATTCGCTCGGCACCGACTTCCGGATCTGGGACGAAATTGTCTCGACGTTCGATGGTGAAATGCCGCTGCTGGTGTATGACAAGCGCGGCCACGGACTGTCCGACATCGGCGACATCAGGTCGATCGACGATCACGTCGATGACCTCTCGGCGCTCATCGATCATTTCGGCTTGAGCAAGGTCGTGCTGTGCGGCCTGTCGGTCGGCGGCATGATCGCGCAGGGGCTCTATGCCAGGCGGCCTGAAATCGTCGAAGGCCTGATCCTTTGCGATACGGCACACAAGATCGGCACGACAGACAGCTGGAACACACGCATCGCGACTGTCGAAAGCAAGGGCATCCAGGCGATTGCCGATGGCGTGCTCAAAGTGTGGTTCACCCCCGCCTTCCACGCGGCGCGTCAGGCCGAGCTCGACGGTTACTGGAACATGATGACGAGGCAAGCGCTTGCAGGTTACATTGGGACTTGCGCGGCCGTTCGCGATGCCGATTTCACCGATGCTGCACGCCGCATCGCGGTGCCGACGCTCTGCGTCGCCGGCGACCAGGATGGCTCGACACCTCCCGATCTCGTCCGCTCGCTGGCCGCGCTGATCCCCGGCGCGCGCTTCGAAATCATCCGCGACGCTGGACACATTCCTTGCGTCGAACAGCCTGAAGCGCTCACCGCCCTGATCCGCAGTTTTATCTCGTCGCTTGCCCCTGGAGCAGAAACCCATGGATGAAGTCTCCGGCGATGCAGTCAGATATCGCACCGGCCTCGCGGTGCGGCGCTCGGTGCTTGGTGACCGCCATGTCGACCGCGCCGAGGTCGCCGCCACCGATTTCGACCAGCCTTTCCAGGAGTTGATCACCGAGGCCGCCTGGGGAACCGTGTGGGCGCGGCCGGGCTTGACCAGGCGTGAGCGTTCGATCGTCACGCTGGCGCTGCTGGCCGCACTCGGCCATGATGAGGAGGTTGCTATGCATGTGCGCGCCACCGTCAACACCGGTGCCTCGCGCGACGATATCTGCGAGGCGTTCCTGCATGTCGCCATCTATGCCGGCGTGCCGGCCGCCAACCGTGCCTTCAAAATTGCCAAGGACGTGTTTTCGGAAATGGACGGAAGCCAGAATGACCGCTGAGTCCGGCTCGAACCGGAGGCCCGAGACCGGCGCCTTCTTCCAGCGTGACCGGACCTGGCATCCGCCTGTTCTGACACCGAATTACAAGACCTCCGTGCTGCGCTCGCCGCAGAAGGCGCCGCTGCCGTTCGACAACACGCTGTCGGAGATTGCAGGTCCGGTCTTCGGTCACGCCATGCTCGGCAAACTCGACGCCGACCTGATCCACAATTTCGCCAGGCCCGGCGAGAGCGCGCTCGGCGAGCGCATCATCGTCCATGGCCGGGTGCTCGACGAACGCGGTGTTGGCGTACCCGGCGCGCTGCTCGAATTCTGGCAGGCCAATGCCGGCGGCCGCTACCGCCACAAGAAGGACGGCTATCTGGCGCCGCTCGACCCGAACTTTGGCGGCTGCGGGCGCGCCATAACAGGCGAGGATGGCGGCTACGCCTTTCGCACCGTCAAGCCCGGCCCCTATCCCTGGCCGAACGGGCCGAACGACTGGCGGCCCTCGCACATCCATTTCTCGGTCTTCGGCCACGGCTTTGCGCAGCGGCTGATCACGCAGATGTATTTCGAGGGTGATCCGCTGATCTGGCACTGCCCGATCGTGCGCGGCATCCCCGATAAGGCCGCCGTCGAAACGCTGATCGCCACGCTCGACATGCAGGCGACGATCCCCTTCGACGCGCGCGCCTACAAGTTCGACATCGTGCTGCGCGGGCGCCGCGCGTCGCTGTTCGAAAACAGGCTGGAGGGCAATTGATGGCCCAGTCGCTCGACCGGCTCAGGGAAAGCCCCTCGCAGACCGCCGGACCTTATGTCCATATCGGGCTGACGCCCAATTTCTGCGGCATCGGCGGCGTCTATGCGACCGACCTTGGTGCGACCATGGTCAACGACAAGACCAAGGGGGAGCGCATCGGCCTGCGCATCCGGGTGCTCGACGGTACCGGCACGCCGCTCAAGGATGCGCTGATCGAGATCTGGCAGGCAGATGCGGATGGGCTCTACAATTCGCCGGCTGAACTGCGCGGCGCGGCCGATCCGAACTTTTTCGGCTGGGGCCGTTGCCCGACCGACATGGACACCGGTCTGTGCACGTTCGAGACGATCAAGCCGGGCCGCGTGCCGTTCAGGGACGGAAGCCTGATGGCCCCGCACATCACCCTCTGGATTGTCGCGCGCGGCATCAATCTCGGCCTGCACACACGCCTGTATTTTTCCGATGAGGAAAAGGCCAATGCCGGGGATGCGATCCTGGCGCGCATCGAGCACCGCGTCCGCGTGCCGACGCTGATCGCCGAGCGCAACGGCGATATTTATGTTTTCGACATCCATCTCCAGGGGGAGAAGGAAACGGTCTTCTTCGACAGCTGATGGTCAGGAGGAGCAGGATATGACCGTATCGCCCTTCGACCATCCACTGCTCTCCGCTCTTCTCGGCGACGAGGAGGCGAACCGGCGTTTTTCCGTCGAGGCGGAAATCGAGGCGATGCTTGCCTTCGAGCGGGCGCTGGCGCAAGCGGAAGCTGAAAACGGGATTATCACCAAGGATGATGCCGCCGCGATCGTGGCCGCACTTGCCACATTCCGGCCCGACACCGCCTTGCTGCGGGCTGCCGTCGCCAAAGACGGCGTCATTGTGCCGGAACTGGTACGCCAGATCAGGGCGGCGGTCGGCGAACCGCATGGCGACAAAGTGCATCTCGGCGCAACCAGCCACGATGTCATCGATACCGGCCTGGTGTTTCGGCTGAAGTCCATCGTCGAGCATCTCGGCCTGCTCCTGACCGAGACCATTATACGGCTCGTCTCGCTCGAAGAGCGGTTTGGCGGCAGGGCGCTGAAGGGAATGACGCGCATGCAGCCAGCCATTCCGATCAAAGTGGCCGATCGCGTCAGGACGTGGCGGGCGCCACTGCAACGGCATCAGGAAAGATTGTCGGAACAGTCGAGGCGTCTGCTGGTGGTGCAGTTCGGCGGTGCCGCCGGCACGCTGGAAAAGCTAGGCGACAAAGGTCCGGCGGTGCGCGCAGCACTGGCCGCAAAGCTCGGCCTTGGCGACGCACCGCATTGGCAGAACCAGCGTGACGCACTCGCCGATTTCGCCGGCCTGATGTCGCTGCTATCAGGCAGCCTCGGCAAATTCGGCCAGGACATCGCGCTGATGGCGCAAGGTGGAACCGAGATCGAGCTTTCCGGCGGCGGCGGCTCTTCGGCCATGCCGCACAAGCAGAACCCGGTGAAGGCCGAAGCGCTGGTGGCGCTTGCCCGCTTCAACGCCACGCAGCTTGCGGGCATGCATCACGCGCTCGTGCATGAGCAGGAGCGCTCGGGCGCTGCCTGGACGCTGGAATGGCTATTGCTGCCGCAAATGGTCATCGCGACGGCCGCGTCGCTCCGCCTTGCCGCTGAGCTGACCGCACAGGTCGAAAGTCTCGGCCACTGATGCGCACGCAAATCGTCATCGTCGGGTCCGGACCGTCCGGCCTGCTGCTTGGGCAGCTTCTGGCCGGCATCGGCGTCGAGACGGTCATTCTGGAACGCGCGAGCCGCGAGCACGTGCTTGGCCGTGTGCGGGCAGGGGTGCTCGAACAGGGCACCGTCGAATTGCTGGAACAGGCTGGCGCGGCGGCAAGGCTGCATGCCGAAGGACTGCCGCATTCCGGCATCTCGCTCGCCTTCGACGGACGCCTGCACCGCATCGACCTCGAGGCACTAACCGGCGGCAGGCATGTCACCGTCTATGGCCAGACCGAGGTGACGCACGATTTGATGGACAAGCGCGATGCGGACGGACTGACCACGATCTACGAGGCGGCAAATGTCGCGTTGCACGATTTCGACGGCGCCGCACCTTTCGCGACCTATGACAAGGACGGGGTCACGCATCGCATCAATTGCGACTTCATTGCCGGCTGTGACGGCTATCACGGCGTCAGCCGCAAATCGGTGCCCGAGCGTGCGCTGAAAATCTTCGAGCGGCAGTATCCGTTCGGCTGGCTCGGCGTGCTGGCCGAAGTGCCGCCGGCCGATCACGAACTGGTCTACGCCAATCACGAGCGGGGTTTTGCCCTGTGCTCGATGCGCTCGACGCATCGCAGCCGCTATTATGTGCAGTGTCCGCAGGACGATCGCGTCGAAGCCTGGCCGGACGATCGCTTCTGGGACGAGTTGCGCCGCCGCTTGCCGGAGCAGACCGCGGCAAGCGTCGTTACCGGACCATCCTTTGAAAAGTCGATCGCGCCGCTGCGCTCTTTCGTCGCCGAGCCGATGCGTTTCGGCAGGCTGTTCCTGGTCGGGGACGCCGCCCACATCGTGCCGCCGACCGGCGCCAAGGGCCTCAACCTCGCCGCCAGCGACGTGCGCTATCTCTTCGCCGGTTTTCGCGACTTCTACATCGAGAAATCATCTGTTGGCATCGACGCCTATTCCGGCAAGGCGCTGGCACGGGTCTGGAAGGCGGTTCGCTTTTCCTGGTGGATGACGACGATGCTGCACCGTTTTCCCGACACCGGCGAGTTCGGCCAGCGCATCCAGGAGGCCGAGCTCGACTATCTCGTGCAGTCGCGTGCCGCATCGACCGCGCTCGCCGAGAACTATGTCGGCCTGCCCTATTGAGGGCTGCGGATCATCCGGCGCCTTGCTGCCTGGCAAAATCCAAAAGCATCGGGCGCTGCCCCTTGAGGATTTTCACCTCCGCCTCGGCCAAAGTGAACCAGCCCGCTCTGTCGACCTCCGGAAATTCCTTCAGGGATCCCGACCTTGGCGGCCATTCCATGGTGAACATGTTGCTTTTGATGGCAGCCACATCGATGTCGATGCGCGCCTCGACGGACCAGGCCGTGACAACCTTGCCACCGGGTTGTTTGTAGTCGCCAAGCCGCGCGAAGGTGCCGTCGACCTTGACGCCGAGCTCTTCCTCGGTCTCGCGTTGCGCTGCCGTCAACTCATCCTCGTCCTCGCCGACGAGACCCTTCGGTATCGACCAGGCGCCATCGTCCTTCTTCGCCCAGAACGGCCCGCCCGGGTGAACCAGCAACACCCTAAGATCGCCATCGCTGCGGCGATAGATCAGCAATCCCGCACTGCGTTTTGCCATTTTTGTACGTCCATTTGCGAAGCCGGCAGCCTGCCGATGGTCCTTGAATCGTTGATGCGAACCTTGCACTAGGGGATTGCGACGCTATGTCAGGCGCGTCTGCATTGCACCTCGGTCGCGAGTCCGGCAATCTGATACCATCGCTTATTTGGCGGCTCGAAGGCTAGGTGACGATGCAACTCGGTCTTATTGGCTACTATAGCGACTTCGTGGTGTATCCGCTGGTGATCGCCGTGCTGGCAGTGGCCGGGCTGCTCGAGGCTGGCGAAGAGAGTGCGCCAGGCTGGATCGGCACTGTCCTCGCCTGTCTCGGCCTCTGGACGCTGATCGAGTATGTGCTGCACAGGTTCGCTCTTCACCATATTCCTTACGTCAAGGACCTGCACGACCGTCACCATGTCGAGGAACGCAGTTCTGTGGGCACGCCAACCTGGCTCAGTCTCGGCGTGCATGCGCTGGTCGCGTTTGTGCCCGTTTGGGTGGTCTCAGATTTCGCCACGGCGAGCGCGGTGAGCTGCGGGTTGATGCTGGGATATCTGTGGTACATCAGCATCCACCACATGATCCATCACTGGCACCCGGCGCATCCGAGCTATCTCTACACGCTCAAGCGCCGTCATGCGGTGCATCACCACATCGACGAAACGGCCAATTTCGGTGTGACTTCGGCATTCTGGGATCGCGTTTTCGGCACGGCGCAGCTCTGAAGTCCTCAGTCCTCGCCGTTCAGCGCCTCTTTCCGCGACCGCCGGAAGTCTTGGCTCCGCGAGGCCCGCTCTGGACCGGCGTGTTGTTCTGGTTCTCGTCGGACAGTTTTCGCCAGCGGGCAAGGCGCTCCGGGTCGAGCGTCCCCGCCTTCAAGGCAGCCTGAACCGCGCAACCCGGCTCGTGCACATGCGTGCAGTCGCGGAACTTGCAGAGCGGTGCAAGCTCGGTGATTTCGGCAAACAGCGTGTCGATGCCGTAGCCGACATCGCTGACCTGCAGCGTCCGCATGCCCGGCGTGTCGATCACCCAGCCACCGCCGGCGATGGAATGCAGCGATCGCGACGTGGTGGTGTGGCGTCCCTTGGAATCGTGCTCGCGGATGCCCCCGGTCTGTTGCGGCGATTGCTGCGCCGATCCGGCCAGCGTGTTGACCAGCGTCGATTTGCCGACGCCGGAGGAGCCGATCAGCGCCACCGTCTGGCCGACACCGCACCAGGCAGCCAGGACGGTTGCCGCATCCGATGTGCGGGGGTTCAGCATTACCACCGGCAATCCACGCTGCAACGCCGCAGCTTGCTTCTGGTAGGTCTCGGCGTCTTCAGCGGTATCGGCCTTGGTCAGCAGGATCACCGGCGTCGTTCCGGCCTCGTTGGCCAGCGCCAGATAGCGCTCGAGCCGGGCGGGATTGAAGTCGGCATTGCACGAGGTGACGATGAACAGCGTGTCGACATTGGCCGCGGCAAGCTGCGGCACCCTGCCACCGCCCTGGGTGCGGCGTTCCAGCACCGTCTTGCGGGTCAGGCGGCGCTTCACAAGGTGTTCATGCCCATCGACCAGAACCCAGTCGCCGACGGCATAGTCACCGGTGTTCGCCTGCGCCGGCAGCGTCAGGTCGACCGGCCCTGCCTGGGACAGGCCGGTCAGGCGATCGCGGTGGACGGTGGCGATCCGCGTCGGGACAAGATTGGCTTCGCCGGGCTCGAGCTGGTCGCCGAAAAGTTCGGTCCAGCCCAGGCTGGCGAGCGATGGCGTGGAGTGATCCGTCACGGCTTTGACCACGGCGTCACGGACATTGGACGGTATCCCTGGCAGGGGGGGCGAACGGGGTGGGGTGATTTCCAAGCCGTGTATGGGCGGCATGGCGACATTTGGCAAGCAGGCCCGTAGCCGAGGGCTGAGCGGCAAGCTTCTGCAGCCTATCCTCGTCGAACTGACGCCATCAGGTTTAAAGCGTTAACAAATAATTTGACGCACGCAATCTTTTTGCATTCTAATGGGAACTGTGAAAATTGACTGAATAAGTTCCGTCGAGCATTGTCGCATCCGGTCAACGGCCGCATGACTGTGGGCGGGGCCGATCGTTGGCAGGGGATCAGGAACATATCGATGGCGGAGAAGACGCACCGCACGATGGACGACTTCGCCCAGGCATGCGGCGTGTCGCGCCCGACGCTGTCCAAATATTTCGACGATCCGGCGAGCGTGAAGCCGGCGACGCGGGCGCGCATCGAAGCCGCCCTGCGTTCCTCGGACTATCAGCCGAACCTTTTCGCCCGCAATCTCAACCGCAAGCGCACCCGCAACATCGGCATCGTCGTGCCGACGATCACCGATCCTTTCTACGCCGAGATGGTCAGCCGCATCGAATTTCGTTGCCGCGACGAAGGCTACTGGCCGATCGTCATCTCCTCGCATGGCTCGCCGAAGCTGGAAGCGGAGTCGGTCAGGACGCTGCTGTCGCTGAAGGTGGCTGGCGCGATCATCGCCCCGCTCGGCCTGGCCTCCGACCGCAGCGTCTTCGACAAGCTCGGGCAGGACATTCCGATCGTCTATTTCGACACCTATATCGAGGGCGATACGCCGTTCGTCGGCAACGACAACCGGCAGAGCGTGTCGACCATCGTCGACTATCTCTGTCGCTCGGGCGAACCGCCGGTCTATCTCGACATCCCACATGTCAACCACAACTCCGGCGAACGCCAGGAGAGCTACATCGTCGCGATGGAGACCGCCGGCTTCAAGCCGGCCGTCATCGAGGCCGCGCGCGATTACACCTGGGACTTCGAACGCATCGGCTACGAGCAGACGGAAAAAATGCTGGAGGCCGGGACCTTGCCTGGCCGCACCATCCTGTGCGCCAACGATCGTCTCGCCTTTGGCGTAATGGCGGCCGCGTACTCGCGCGGCCTGAAGGTCGGCCGCAGGCCCGATTGCGATCTGCGCGTTGCCGCCCACGACGACCATCCGCTGAGCCGCTACACCTGTCCGGCGCTGACCACCATGGCGCAGGATTTCACCGCCATGGCCGGCCGCAGCGTCGAGATCCTGCTGGCCCTGCTGGACGAGGCCGATCCGCCGAAGCAGGGCATGGCGCGCACCGTCAAGCTCGGTGCCACCCTGGTGATGCGTCAGTCGGCCTAACCGGTCGACGTCGATCCCTCGAAGTGGCGCCAGGCCGTCACCGCCTCGACCACCGCTTGCCGGGCGGCGGGAATATGGCGTCCCATCGAGACGAAGCCATGGATCTGGCCCGGCCATTGCCGCAGGATCACAGACACGCCCGCGGCCTGCAGGCACGCCGCATAGGCTGCCCCTTCGTCGGCCAGGATGTCACAGCCGGCAAGCCCCACGAATGCCGGCGCGACGCCGGCAAGATCAGGCGCCAGCAAGGGCGAGACGCGCCAGTCCATGATATCGTCGGGCGTTCGCACATAATGGTCGCGGAACCATGCCATGGTCGTCGCGGTAAGGCCGAAGCCGTCGCCGAAACGCCGGTAGCTGTCCGATGTCTGCCGCGCGTCGGTGTTGGGATAGATCAGGATCTGCGTCGCAAGTGGTGGAGCGAGCCCATCGCGTGCGAGCAGCGCCAGCACTGCGGCAAGATTGCCGCCGGCGCTGTCGCCGGCAACACCAATGCGCACCTTGTCGATGCCCAGATCGACGGCATTCTCGGCCATGAAGCGAAGTGTCGCCAGGCAATCCTCGAGCCCGGCGGGAAATTTGTGCTCCGGGGCCAGGCGATAGTCGGGGCAGACAATGACGGCGTTGCCGAGATTGGCCATCAGGCGGCAGATCTCGTCATGTGAATCGAGATTGCCGATGACCCAGCCGCCGCCATGCAGATAGAGCAGCGCCGGCGCCCCGCTCGGCAGTGCGTCGATGCCGCGATGGATGCGGACAGTGATGGGGCCGTTCGGCCCGTCGATCTGCTGTTCAAAGGTCGTCGCGACCGGCTCATGCTCACCTTGCAGCGTCGGGAACGAGGCGTTGTAGGCAGCTCGCGCCGCCGCCACGCTGCCGGTCTCGAATGGCTTGCCGCCGGCTGCACGAGCCATGTCGAGGACGCGCAGCGCATCCGGATCGAGCGTCATGATCATACCCTCAGGCCAGCAGATCGCTCGCCTCTTCCTCGGTCAGCAGGGCCGGCTGGACGACATCGCCCGCGATGGCGACCGAGCCCTGTGTTTCACCGGAGCGCAGGATAGCCTCCATGATCTCCAGTACATGCAGCGCCAGATTGCCGGAGGCGCGTGGCGTGTTGCCGGTCTGAAGCGAGCGCACCAGATCGGCGACGCCGAGCATGCGGTAATTGGCGCGATCGGGCGCCGCATAAGGCCAGTTGCGGGCGCCATAGAGTTCGCCTTCGCTGGCGAAATCCCTCCAGTCGGTGCCGCGTTTCGACAGCGACACGGTGCCGCCGAACGTGTCGGGGTCGGGCAGGCGCAGCGAGCCTTCCGTGCCGTGCAGTTCGATCGGATGGTTGGAGTGGCGAAAGACATCCCACGAGGCGCCGAAGGTGACGGTTGCGCCGGAGCGGAACTCCAGCAGCGACAGCACATTGGTCGGCGTGCCGACCTTGAATGTGGTGTTCTTGAATGGCCCTTCGGCAGTGATCAGCCGCTCCTCCTGGCCGCGCGTCGCCATCGCCATGACGCGTTCGACCGGGCCGAGCAGATTGACCAGCATGGTCAGATAGTAGGGGCCCATGTCGAACACCGGGCCACCGCCTGGCTGGTAGTAGAACTGCGGGTTGGGGTGCCAGTGCTCCATGCCGCGGCCCATCATGAAGGCGGTGCCGGTGACCGGGCGGCCGATGGCGCCGTCATCCATCAGCCGGCGGGCGCGGCGTCCGGCTGCACCAAGGAAGGTGTCGGGCGCCGAGCCGAGCAGCAGCCCGCGCGACCGCGCCTCGTCGACCAGGCGCCGTCCATCGGCCGCCGAGGTGGCGAGCGGCTTTTCGGTGAAGACGTGCTTGCCGGCCGAAAGGGCGGCAAACGAAATGTCGAAATGCGCCGCCGGAATGGTCAGGTTGAGGACGAGATCGATCTCGGGATCGGCCAGCAGTGCATCGACGCCGAGTGCCCGTATGCCATATTCCTTCGCCCGCAGCGCCGTCATGTCGGCCGAGATATCGGCGCAGGCGCGCAACTCGATGCCGCCGAAGAGAGCGGCATTGCGCAGATAGGTCATCGAGATATTGCCGCATCCGATGACGCCGATCCCGAGTTTCGTCGTTGATATCCCGTGCATTTTCGATCGTACCTCCCAACGCGGTCACCGTCTGCCGAATCCGCCCAGAAGTAACGGATCGCCTTCGCAAAGGGCTATACAACATTTTAAATATTGACGCGCGTAAAATTTTTATACAACATGCGAAAATGCTGGCGCGATATCGGGAGGCTGCCAGTCCTGGGAGGAGAAAATGACCGACATGAAAAAACGGCCGACCGCCGATGCGGATGCCGTGGGTCATGCGCGCATCGGATATTTCCGCCGCGGCCAGGGACCTCGACGGGGTCAGGCATAGATCACCTTGGCCCCTGTCCTATCAAGCTGGCTGCGTATTGGGCCGGACAGGCCATCGTCGGTGATCACGACATCGACGCTCGACAGCGAAAAGGCCTTGGAGGTTCCGCTGACGCCCCATTTGCTCGAATCCGCAAGGAGGACAACGCGCCGGGCCATGCGCACGAGGTTTCGCTTGGTTCGCGCCATGTCTTCGTTCACGTCGACCACATCCAGTGACGAGTCAATCGCATGCGCTCCAACAAAGACCTGATGCGCTACCAAGCCGCCGAGAGCCGTGTCGGCATCGGTGATCAGCGTGCTTACCGTGTCCGGGTAGACCCGGCCGCCGATCATGTGAACGTCGAGCCCGGGCCGATGCATCAGATGCTGCACGATATTCATCGCCGTGGCCGCGACCACGACATTGCTGAGCGGCGGTAACAGCATGGCAACCTGCATCAATGTCGAGCCGCCATCGAAGATGACTGATTGGTTGTCCTCGAACAGGTCTATCGCTGCCCGGGCGATGCGTTTCTTTGCATCGAGGTTTGTTTGCATCCGCCGGGCGAACGCGGCCGTGGTCGAATCCGTGGTCCGGGTCACCGCGCCTCCGCGGGTCTTGGTCAGCAGTCCCTTGCGATCCAGTATCTCGAGGTCGGAGCGCACCGTGACTTCCGACACGCCAAAATCATCTGACAGGTCCTTGATGCGAACCTGTCCGCTGCGTTGCACTTCACCCAGGATCGATTGGCGTCTCTGCTCTGACAACATTGGCCTGTCCTTGCCTCCATGCGCCAAGCGATCGCCCTGGCCTCGGTTCACTCTACCGAAAATAGGGGAATTCGAAAGCTTTCGAAAGATTGCATTTGTTATTTCTTTCGCAAACACTGGGTCCAGGATTTTGAAATCAATCAATTGGAGAGTTTTGGACTCATGAGCCTCGGAACCAAGGTGCGCCTGGCGCGCCTCTTCTCACATCCATCGGGGAATCTTTTTGGCGGCGCGGTCGACCACTTTGTCGGCTATGGCGACGTGCGCAAAGGAGGTCTTGCCGACCTGCCGGGTGCGCTTGCACGCGTCATGGTAGGCAAACCCGACTACGTCAGCATCCAGCCTGGCACCGCGCGCCATCTGTGGCCGCAATATGCGGGCAAGGCTTCCCTGGTGATCCAGGCCGGCTGCTTCACCCCAGACGATCGCATCAGTGAACTGATTGCAACGCCCGAGGATGCGGTGCGCGCCGGCGCCGATGCGTTGGCCGTGGCCATTCCGGTGCGTGGCGCGACCGAGGGAAAATACATACGCTGGCTGACCGATTCGGTGAACGCGGCGGCTCGTTACGGCATGCCGGTGGTGGCGCATATCTACCCTCGCGATTTCACCGACGGGGCAAAAATCGTCTTCACCCCCGACGAGATCGCCTATGCGGCACGCATCGGCTACGAGTCCGGCGTCGATGTGATCAAGATCGGTTACACGGGCGATTTCGAGTCGTTTCGAGAGACCGTTCGGACCTGCCCGGTGCCGGTTGTGATCGCCGGAGGTCCGAAGACCGACACGCTGCTCGGCGCCCTTCAGCAGACGGCGGACGCCATCCGTGCCGGCGCGCGCGGTGCCGTGGTGGGCCGCAATCTCTGGGGGCACGGCGATCCGGAAAAGGCAGCGATCGCCTTTCGGGGCGTCATCCATGACGGCCTTTCGGCGCAAGACGCCTTGGCGAAGGCGGGTGCCTGAACGATGCCCGCCGTCCCTTCAATCCTCGGCTTCGGAGCTATTGCGATCGACGACATCGTCTATGTCGATCAGCCGTTGTCGGCGGGCAAGGGGAAGGTTTTGCAAAGTGCCCGGGCTTTCGGGGGAAACGTCGCGACGGCACTTGCCGCCGTCGCGCGGCTCGGCGGAAGCGCCGGGTTCGTCGGATGGCTGGGCAGTGCCGCCGACGACGCCGTGTTGTGCGATCTCGTTGCGAGCGGCGTTGAAACCGCGTTCGCGCCGCGCCACCCGCACGCGCGCCCGGTGCGCTCGCGGATCACCGTCGGTTCGGATGGGGAGCGGTTCATCGCGTATGACGACGAAGCGATGCTGGGCACCGCGCCGGACTTTCCGGACGAGGTTCTCAGCCGCGCGACTGTCCTGATCGTCGACAGTTACGGGATCGAGTCGCTGGATGTCGTGGCTCGGGCTCGCGATCTCGGCCTTGCGATCCTCGGCGATGTCGAATGGAGCCACGGCCCGGCCACCGAGAGACTGATCGGGCTCTGCGACCATCTCATTCTTCCGCTCGGTTTCGCGCGGACCGCCACCGGCCGCCAGGCTCCGGCCGAGATACTCGACGCATTGTGGTTGCCGTCGCGGTCCGCCGTGGTTCTGACGGATGGCGGCAGAGGCGTCTTCTATCGCGGACGCGACGAGACAGGGCTCTGGCACCTGCCTCCGCACCGGGTTGCCGTCGTCGACTCGACCGGCGCCGGTGACTGCTTTCATGGCGCCTATGCCCTTGCCTTGACGCGCGGGGCCGACACCGCAGGCCGGGTCGCATTCGCGGCCGCGGCGGCGGCCCTTTCGATAACGGGGCGGGGCGGGCGCGAGGCGCTTCCGACCGACGACCAGGTCAAGGAACTCCTGGCATCGACGAACGCGCCGTCGGCAGTCGAACTGAAATATGCGCGGCTTGATACCGGAACATAGCCTGAACTATCCGAGGAAAAATTTCGCAGGTGAGCGTAAGCCGAGGACAATCATAAGAATCAATGGCTTAGACTTGTGGAGGGAGGAATATGGCAGAAGTCGTTCTTGAGAATATCTGCAAGACATACGGGAACAATTTTCACGCAATCGACCAATTGAACCTGTCGGTCAAGGACGGCGAGTTCTTGATTCTCGTCGGGCCGTCCGGCTGTGGCAAATCCACCGCGTTGCGGATGATCGCGGGATTGGAGGACGTCACCAGCGGCAGCCTCCGGATCGGCGGGGTCGACGTCGTCGACATGCCGCCCAAGGATCGCGACATCGCGATGGTCTTCCAGAGCTACGCCCTCTATCCGCATATGACTGTGTTCGAAAACATCGGCTTTTCGATGCGGCTGGCAGGCAAGCCGAAGGCCGAGCGCAAAAAGCGCGTGGACGAGATCGCCAAAACCCTTCAACTGACGTCTCTGCTGGACAGCAAACCCGCGAACCTTTCAGGCGGACAGCGTCAAAGGGTTGCCATGGGCCGCGCCATGGTGCGCGAGCCGGCAGCCTTTCTCATGGACGAACCCCTTTCCAATCTGGACGCGAAACTGCGTGTTCAAATGCGCGCCGAAATCACCAGTCTGCAAAAGCAGCTCGGCGTAACGACCATATATGTGACCCACGACCAAACCGAAGCCATGACGATGGGCGACAGGGTCGCGGTGTTGAAAGGCGGCGTGCTGCAGCAGGTCGACGCACCCAAGAGACTCTATGAATCGCCGGTGAACGCTTTCGTTGCCGGCTTCATCGGGTCTCCTTCGATGAATCTTTTCGAGGCAACCCTGACGGGCGACGAACTGATGTCCGGCGCCTTGGCCATCCGGCTGCAGGATGCAGCCTTCGTGCGCAGGCCGGGCTTGAGGTCGTATGCGGGGCGCAAGGTCGTGTTCGGGATACGACCGGAGGATCTCTATGACAGCAGTCTCGAATCGGGCCGCAAGTATCAGACGATTCCGGCAAAGGTGACCTCGATCGAAGAACTCGGATCCGAACAAATCGTCCATCTCAACATCGATGCGGTCCGGGTGGACTCCGGCGACCCTGACGCGGTGCAGGATTTCGGCCTGGCGTCGAATGCGGTGGCGAAATTCGAACCGGTCAGCACAGTCCGCTCCGGCTCGGAAATCAGCTTGGCCCTGGATGATGCCAAGCTCCATTTCTTCGACCCCGAGACGCATCTGGCAATCTGAATATCAGCGATGAGACCCGCGGGCGAGGGTGAGGCGCCTGCGTAAGAAGACTTCTGAATAATCAGACGATCGGCCGCATTGTGCGGGCGAATATAAAGAAGGAGGAGAAAATGACGTTTCGTATTAAATCCGCGATGCTGAAAATGGCCGCGGCCGCATGGTTGCTTGGCGCAACCGGCGCCATGGCGGATACGACGCTGGAATTCACCCAATGGTGGGAGCCCGAATTGCCGGCTGGCTCGCTCAGGTCAATTATGGACGAGTTCGAGGCGGCAAACCCCGGAATCAAGGTGACGCTGGTCAGCGGCCCCTACGCCACCACGCGAGACCAGATCTCGGTTGGTGCTGCAACCGGAACGCTCAGCGACGTCGTCGGTCTCGACGGCGCCTGGGTGAACAATCTGAATGCGCAGGGTGCACTCGCCGACATGAATCCGATGATGGATGCGAGCGGTTTCGACAAGAGCCAGGTCGCGGATATCATCAAGGTGGACGGCAAGGCCGTGATGTTTCCCGTGGCTTCGTTCGTCTATCCGGTCTTCGTGAATTTGGACCTCGCCGCCAAGGCGGGCGTGACCAAGCTGCCGTCGACCCGTGCGGAGTTTCTCGAAGCCGCCAAGAAGATGACGCACGCCGACCAGAACCAGTATGGCTGGGTGCTGCCCCTGTCGCTGCAAACGCCATCCGGCGTCCAGAACGACATGATGTCGTGGGTTTGGGCTTCGGGCCAGTCGATGATGGCGAGCGGCAAGCCGGACCTTGAGGGCAAACCGGTGGTGGATATGCTCACTTTCGTCAAATCACTCAATGACGCCGGCACCATCTCGCCCGGCATCGCCACCAAGACCGAGCAGGAAAAGGTCGAGGAGTTCGTCAACAACCGCGTCGGGATGATGATCGACTCGCTCGCGCATGTGAACCTCATCCGCAAGCGCAATCCCAAGCTGAACTTCGACCTCATCCCGGTCCCTGTCGTGGAAAACTATACCGGCAAGCGCGGCCTTCCCTATGCCTCCTGGGGCATCGGCATCTCTGCGGCTTCGAAACATCAGGAAGAGGCCTGGAAACTCGTCCAGTATCTGATGAGTGAAAAGGTCAACGCCAAGCTCGTGTCGCTTGCAAACGCGTTCCCGGGCAACGTCAACGCCAAGCCCGATTTCGTGACCTCGGACAAGGCTTTCGGCAAGGCTTTTGAAATCTTCAAGACCGGTCATCTCGCCAATGAGTTCACGGGCCTGCCGGTGGCTGAAGACCTGATGACCCAGTTCGACGTGCAAGCCCAGAAGATGCTCGCCGGCGAGCAGTCTCCGGAACAAGCAGCCGCCGCCGCTCAGAAGGGCTGGATGGCGAAATTCTGATCGGCCTGTTCCCGTTTGCTGTCTTCGACCGGGTGACCTGACTTCGGGCAGGCCACCCGGCAACAACGGATCGGCATTCTGAGTGGACTTGTTTTTGAAAGCTTACCTTCCCTTGAAGGCGTATCCCAAGGTTGGCACATGACCCGGCAAAAGCGCTCCCACCACAAGCTCAAACGAGCGGTCGCACCCTACCTCTATCTGTCGCCCTCGCTGCTCATAATCGGGCTCCTGATGCTGCTGCCGATGGTGACGGTGATTGCCTACTCGTTCCAGAACAGCGCGGTGCTGCGTCGTGACCCATCCTTTGCCGGACTGAAGCACTACCAGGCGATCTTCGACGACCCCGTGTTCTGGGCTTCGCTGTGGCACACGCTCTACTTCACATGCATGAGTGTCATTTTCCACATGACCATCGGCATGGTCTTCGCGCTCATGCTGAACAGCGACCGCATCAATCCGACGCTGCGCAATATTCTGCGCGTGCTCTACATACTGCCCTGGCTGTTCACCGCGGTGATCATCGCCGTGATCTGGCGCCTCCTGCTTGAGCCGAACGGTGTCGTGAACAGTATTCTCATGCAAATCGGCATCATAGGTTCCAAGGTCGAATGGTTTTCCTCGCCTGAGACCGCGCTGCATGCAGTCACTTTTGCCAATATCTGGGCGGGCTACCCGCTCTTCATGGTCAGTTTGCTCGCGGGTTTGCAGGGCATTCCCAAGGATTTCTACGAGGCCGCCGATATCGACGGGGCGAAAGCCTACCAGAAGCTGATCTTCATCACCATTCCGCAGCTGATGCCGATCATCATCAGCATCTCGCTGCTCGACTTCATCTGGACCATGCAGGTCTTCCCGCTAATCTGGATAACGACGGGCGGTGGCCCGATCTACTCGACCGAGGTCCTCAGCACCTACACGTACAAGCTGGCATTTTCGAGCTACAACCTGTCGCAGGCTTCGGCCAGCGCCGTGGTCATCCTGCTGATCTCTCTCGGCCTGACGCTGTTCTATATTCGCTATCAAAAGGCTCGGTAATCACCATGAGGAAAAGGCACACGCCGAAAGACAGGCTGATCACCGTGGCGCTCCATGTAGCGCTTGCAGCAGGGCTCTTTTTCGCGGCATTCCCGATCTACTGGATGCTGAGCAGCTCGTTCAAATCGAATACCGAAATCTTTGCCCTGCCACCAACCATCCTGCCAAAGGCGTTCACGCTGGAAGCGTATGCAGCCATCCTTGGCGACCCGGTAAAGCTGCGCTTCTTCTTCAACAGCTATTTCGTGGCGGGAGCGGTGACCGTGCTGACGGTGCTGATCGCCTTGCTGGCGGCCTACGGGTTCAGCCGCTTCAATTTCCGCGGCAAGGGCAGCCTGAACACAATCATCATCAGCACGCAGACGATTCCGCCGATCACACTTTTGATCCCCTTCTTCGGGCTTGTCGTCTCATACGGTATCTTCGATACCTACGTCGCGCTGATCCTGACCTACCTGGTGTTTACGCTGCCCTACGCGATCCTGCTGATGACGGGATATCTGAACACCTTGCCCCGCGATCTCGATGAAGCCGTGGCTGTCGACGGCGGCAGCAGCTGGACCGCGCTTTGGCGGGTGATTGTCCCGATTTCACTGCCTGGTATCGTGGCGACGTCGGTCTACACCTTCCTGTTGTGCTGGAACGAATTTCTCTTTGCGCTGACGCTGACGAAGTCGACGTCCATGCGCACGGTCCCGATCGGCATCCAGCTGTTGATGGGGCAGCATGCCTTCGAATGGAACCAGATGATGGCGATGAGCGTGCTCGGCTCGCTACCGCTCTTGCTCATCTACCTCGTTGCCCAGAGGTACTTCCTCGCCGGCATGACCGCGGGCTCGGTCAAGTAGGATGTTCATCCCACGGCGACGCAGGGTGGCATCAATCAATAAGCGGTATCAAGGATTGAAAGGATGAACGTGAAAGACCTCAAAGTCGGCTGCCAGACCTTCACCTGGGAAATGCTGGGAGACCGGTTCACCGGCGGCCCCGACGATCTGCTGAGGGCGATCTCTGACGGTGGCTATGCCGGCATCGAGATCACCGACACCATGATCGGACATTATGGCGACAAGCCGGAGGAGTTCGCCGCCGCGCTGAAGACGTCGGGGCTGACGCTGGTTTCTTTCGCCTTTGGCTCGAACAGTGGCTTTACGCTGAAGGAGAAGATCGGCGACGATCTCGAGACCGCCAAACGCTGGATCGGCTTCGCGGCTGCGTTCCCGGGCGCGCTGGTCTCGATGGGCTCGGCGACGGTGGTGTCCGACGGGCCGCGTGAGGATAAGTTCGCCATCGCGGCCGATGTCTACAACAACGCCGGCGAGATCGGACGCAAGGCCGGGGTCCAGGTTGCGGTGCATCCCAGCTCGCACCACAACACGCTGCTGTTCGACCGCGCCGATTACGATGCGATCTTTGCCTTGCTCGACCCCGACCTGGTCGGCTGGGTACCGGATACCGGCCATATACTGCGCGGCCACAACGACATGTCCGATACGCTGCGCACCTACCGCGACCGCATCCGCTACATCCACCTCAAGGACGTCGATGCCAACGGCACCTGGGCCATGCTCGGCAAGGGCGTCTGCGACACGCCGGCGGTGATCGAGATCGCCAACACCGCACCGCGCTTCAATGGCTGGCTGGTGCTGGAGGAGGAATCCGAAACGGCCGCCGCGGATCCCGCCGGCGCGGTAAAAACCAACCGCCAGACAATGCGCAGCTTGGGCGCCTGAAGAACGAGACGATGATCAAGAAACAGGACAGACGCCTCAGGGTCGGTGTGCTCGGCTGCGGCCCCATCGCGCAGTTCGCGCATCTGCAATCCTGCGTGAAGGCTGGGAATGCCGACCTCTACGCCATCTGCGACGCGGCACCCGATCTGCTCGCCCGCATGGGCGCCACCTACGAGCCGCAAAAGATGTATGCCGACTACGACGCCATGCTCGCCGATCCCGAACTGGAAGCGGTGATCGTCGCCACGTCGGACGCCTATCACGTGCCGATGTCGATCAAGGCGCTCGATGCGGGAAAGCATGTCCTGTGCGAAAAGCCGATCGGCACCTCGGTGGAGGAAGGCGAGGCGCTGGCCCAGGCGGTCAGGCGCTCGGGCAAGGTGCTGCAGGTCGGGCATATGAAGCGCTTCGACCCGGCGCTGGAGGCGGCGCGCGACTTCGTGCGCGACGAGATCGGCGAGGTGCTGGCGCTGAAGGCCTGGTACTGCGATTCCACCCATCGCTACACCAACACCGATGCCATTCAGCCGCTGCCGGTCACCAGCAAGCTGGCGAAGAAGCCGACCGGCAATCCCAAGGCTGATCTCAGGCAATATTTCATGCTGGCGCACGGCTCGCATCTCGTCGATACGGCGCGTTTCCTGTGCGGCGAAATCGTTGCCGTGCGCGCCCGCCTCAACGAACGCTTCGGCGCCTATTGCTGGTTCGTCGAGACCGAATTCGCCAGCGGCGCGCTCGGCCATCTCGACCTGACGGTTGCCGTGCGCATGGACTGGCACGAAGGTTTTCAGCTCTATGGCGAGAACGGCTCCGTCATCGCGAAAACCTTCAACCCCTGGTACTTCCGCGCCAGCGAGGTCGAGATCTTTTACGAGAAGACCGCCACCGCCCACAAGCCGCTCGGCGCCGACGGCCATTTCTTCCGCCGCCAGCTCGAAGGTCTTGCCGACACCGTGCTCACCGGCACGCCGATGCGCGGCGCCAATGTCGAGGACGGTATCGCCTCGATCCGCGCCATGGTCGCCATCGCGCGTTCGGTCGAGACAGGTGAACGGGTCGAACTCGCCTCGGTTTCGGGAGCGGTCTGATGCGTCTCGGCATTTTCGCCAAGACATTTGCCGGCACAGAGCCGGCTGCCGTGCTGACGGCGGTTAAGCAGGCTGGCTATGAGACGACGCAGTTCAATCTCGCCTGCGCCGGCCTGCCGTCGATGCCGGATGTCGTGCCGGCGGATGCCATCGCTTCCGTCCGTGCCGCAGTGCGATCGTCAGGCGTTTCGCTGGCCGCGCTGTCGGGCACCTACAACATGGCGCATCCCGACAAGGCTGTGCGCGACGATGGTCTTCGCCGTCTTGCCGTCGTCATCGAGACGGCGGCGGCCCTCGGTATTCCGCTGGTCACGCTCTGCACCGGCTCGCGCAATGCCGCCGATCAATGGGCGTATCATCCCGACAATAGCACGCCGGCCGCCTGGTCCGACATGGCCGCCGAGATGGAGAAAGCGCTGGCGCTTGCCGAAGACGCCGGCGTCGATCTCGGCATCGAGCCCGAGCAGGCCAACATCGTTACCTCGGCCAGGGACGCGACCAGGCTGATCGCCGAAATGGGATCGAAGCATCTGAAGATCGTGCTCGATCCGGCGAACCTGTTCGAGCACGCGACGCAACACGAAGCGCGCGCCATCGTCGCCGCCGCGATCGACGAGGCTGCCGGCCATATCGCCATGGCGCACGCCAAGGATCGCTCTGGTGACGGCCGCTTTGCCACCGCCGGACAAGGCATCGTCGATTTTCCGCATTTTGTTTCACGGCTGAAGGCAGCGGGCTTCGACGGATCGCTCGTCACCCACGGGCTGTCCGCCGATGAAGCCCCCGGCGTCGCAGCCTTTCTGCGGGGACTCCTCTGATGGGCGCCGCGCCGGCGATCCTGCTTCGCGACGATGCATCGCTTCGTGTCTTCGACACGGGGCAGGGCAGGCCTCCCGTCGTCTTCCAGCATGGCCTCGGCGGTGATGCGGCGCAGGTGGCGCAGAACTTTCCCGATGGCCCTTCATACCGCCGGCTGACCGTCGAATGCCGAGCGCAGGGCGGTTCCGACGCCGGCAGCAATCGCCCGTTTTCGATCGCGATGTTCGCCGACGACGTGCTGGCCGCCGCAGATGCGGTCGGCCTCGACCGTTTCGTCGCCGGCGGCATCTCGATGGGCGCGGCCATCGCCTTGCGGCTTGCGGCCCGGCACCCGGATAGGGTCACAGGTCTCGTGCTTGTTCGCCCTGCCTGGGCTTTCGACGCGGCACCGCAAAACATGCGCCCTTACGTGGAAGTGGCGGAGCTCATCCTCAGCCGTCCGCTGGATGACGCGCGCGATGCCTTCGCGGCCTCCGCGACTGCCACATGGTTTCGCACCGAAGCGCCGGACAATCTCGCGTCCTTGCTTGGCTTTTTTGCGCGCGAGAACGCGAATGTTTTCGCCGAGGTGATGCGAGCAATCGCAAACGATGGGCCCGGCGTGACGCGGGCAGCGGCCGCCGGCCTCGCGCTCCCGACACTCGTCATCGGCAGCGGCATCGATCTCGTCCATCCGCTGGCCACCGCGCGCAGCCTTGCAGACACCATCCCCAATGCCGCCTTTGTCGAGGTGACGCCGAAGGCCACCGACAAGGAGCGTCATTTCGCCGAAATCCGCGCCGCCATCGGCAGCTTTCTCAACACAAATTTTGACAACCAGGACCAATCATGATCTCGAAATCTCTCTCCGGCCCGGCCGCCATCGCCGAACTGCCACGCGATCGCATGATCGCCGAATTCTCGCTCTGGTCTGCCAATCTTGCCAATTTCGAGAACGACTTGAAGCGCATCGAACCCTATGTCGATCTTCATCATATCGATGTGGCGGACGGTCATTTCGCCCCGTCCTTCCTGTTCTTCCCCGACCTCGTTGCCCGCATCGCCGGGCTGACGGCGAAACCCATCCACGTCCACCTGATGGTCGATGAAGCAATCGTCGAGGCGCAGACGCGCCAGTTCATCGAAGCCGGCGCCGACATGATCAGCGTCCATGCCGAGAATGGCGAAGCGGGATTGCGCGCCGTGCGGCTGGCGCGGGAGCTCGGCGCCGAGGCGGGCGTCGTGCTCAGGCTGGAGACGCCTGTGGAAGCGGTGACGGCCTTCGTCCCGGAAGTCGCCTTCGTAACGCTTCTTGGAACCGCAATCGGCGTCAAGGGACAGAGCCTGTCGGACAAGGCCTGCGACAGGCTGGGCGCTACCCGCGCTATCCTGAGAAAGGCCGGCCGTGAGGTGCAAGTGGTTCTGGCCGCCGACGGCGGCATCCGCCACGAGACCGTGCCGCTGCTGCGTGCCGCCGGCGCCGAAACCGTGGTTCTCGGTTCGCTCGCCTTCGGTGACAAGGACCTCGCCGGCCGCATCGGCTGGCTGCGCGGCTTGAAGGTCGCGGCATGACAACGGAAGCCGCCCTTGCGATCGATCTTGGCGGGACGGAGCTTCGCGCCGCCTTGGTCGACCGCGAAGGCAAGATCCTGGCATTCGCGGCGGTGCCGACGCAGGCGCAGGCCGGTCCAGACGTGGTGATCGGCCAGATCGAGGCGCTGGCGGCGACCGTCCATGCCGAAGCCCCGGCACTGTCGGTCGTCGGCGTCGGTGTCGGTGCGCCGGGACCGCTTGATCCGCTGGCCGGCATCGCCGTCGGCCCGCCGACACTCACCGGCTGGCTGGATGTACCGCTTGCCGACATCCTCGAGCGGCGGCTCGGCCTGCCGGTCCGTCTGGAGAACGACGCCAATGCCGCGGCGCTCGGCGAATGGCGCTTCGGCGCCGGCCATGGCGCTCGCTCGCTGGTCTTTGTCACGGTGTCGACCGGCATCGGCGGCGGTGTCGTCGTCGATGGGCGCATCCTGCATGGCCGCCGTGGCCTTGCCGCCGAGATCGGTCACATGACCATCACCAATGAGGGCGAGCGTTGCGTGTGCGGCGTCATCGGCTGCTTCGAGGCCATCGCTTCGGGAACCGCGCTCGGCCGCCGCGCCAGCGCCGCCACGGCGGCCGGCGACGGCTCTGCCTTGCGGCGCCTGTCAGCGGATGCGGAGGTGACCGGCCGCCATGTCGTCGAGGCGGCACGGCTGCGCGACGATCTTGCCTCGGCCTTGCTGGACGAGGAAGCCCGCTGGCTGGGCGTCGGCTTCACCAACCTGTTACATCTCTATTCGCCCGATGTGCTGGTCGTCGGCGGCGGCATCGCCAATGGGCTCGACCTGATGGCGCCGACCATCGAGGCAACCATCAGGCAGCGGGCCATGCGCGCCTATCGCGACGTACCGGTCGTTCCAGCACAGCTCGGCCGCCATGCTGGGCTCGTCGGCGCCGCCAGCCTTGTGCTGTTCGACGACGAGGGCACTTTGGCAGCCCGCATGCCTGTCGGCCCAAGCACATATCCGGACACACCACTGAGCAAGATCGGCACCGTCTGACGTGCGACTGCATGACAAAGGCCGGAGGCAGCATGCCTCCGGCCTTTTACGCATAAGCCACACGTGGTTACTCGGCGGGGACGACATCCGCCGGCAGGCTGTCGTCAGCCGTGCCCGCCAGCGCCCTCGCCAGCTTGGCCTCGTCGAGTTCGCCTTCCCAGCGCGCCACCACCAGCGTGGCGACGGCATTGCCAACGAAGTTGGTCAGCGCCCGGCATTCCGACATGAAGCGGTCGACGCCGAGGATCAGCGCCATACCGGCGACCGGCACCGCCGGAACCACCGACAGCGTGGCGGCAAGGGTGATGAAGCCCGCTCCGGTGATGCCGGCGGCACCCTTGGACGAGAGCATGGCCACCAGCAGCAGCAGGATCTGGTCACCCATCGACAGGTGGATGTTGGTCGCCTGTGCGATGAACAGCGCCGCCAAGGTCATGTAGATGTTGGTGCCGTCGAGGTTGAAGGAATAGCCGGTCGGGATGACCAGGCCGACCACCGAGCGCTTGGCGCCGGCCTTCTCCATCTTTTCCATCAGCGAGGGCAGGGCGGCCTCCGACGAGGAGGTGCCCAGCACCAAAAGCAGCTCTTCCTTGATGTAGCGGATCAGCGACAGGATGGAGAAGCCGTTGTAGCGGCAGACCGCACCCAGCACGATGAACACGAACAGGAACGACGTCACGTAGAAGGTGCCGACCAGCATGGCGAGATTGATGACCGCGCCGATGCCGTATTTGCCGATGGTGAATGCCATGGCGCCGAAGGCACCGATGGGGGCGGCCTTCATCAGCACGCTGACCAGCTTGAAGATCGGCGTCGTCAGTGCCTGCAGGAAGTTGAGCACGGGCATGCCCTTGTCGCCGACCAGCGCCAGCGCGATGCCGAACAGCACCGAGAAGAACAGCACCTGCAGGATGTCGCCGTCGGCGAAGGCGCCGACGATGGTCGACGGGATGATGTTCATCAGGAACCCGGTGACCGACTGATCGTGCGCCTTGGCGGCGTAGG
Organism: Mesorhizobium sp. M7A.F.Ca.US.005.03.1.1; assembly: GCF_003997975.1. Taxonomy (NCBI): domain Bacteria; kingdom Pseudomonadati; phylum Pseudomonadota; class Alphaproteobacteria; order Hyphomicrobiales; family Phyllobacteriaceae; genus Mesorhizobium; species Mesorhizobium sp. M7A.F.Ca.US.005.03.1.1. The sequence continues at coordinate 41,061 of NZ_RZRO01000004.1, read as the reverse complement.
TGTTGACGGTCGAGGCGTCGAGCGTCGCCGGGTCGATGTTGAAGCCGGCGCCCGGCTGCACGACATTGGCGACGACAAGGCCGATGATCAGCGCCAACGTCGAAAAGGTGAGGAAATAGAGCATCGCCTTGCCGGCAACACGCCCGACCTTCTGCAGGTCGCTCATGCCGGCAATGCCCGTTGCCACGGTCAGGAAGATGACCGGGGCGATGATCATCTTGACCAGCTTGATGAAGGCGTCGCCGAGCGGCTTCATGCTCTCGCCGACCGACGGATAGAAATGGCCGAGCAGGATGCCGACGGTGATCGCGACGAGCACCTGCACGTAGAGTTGGGCATAGAAAGGTTTGCGCTGCGCGGCAAGCGCGCCTGATTGGTCTGCGATGTGCATCGAACTCTCCCTGGCCGGATGGGCGAAAACGGATCGCCTGCGTGACTTCTCCCATCGCGGCGCTCCGGTCGCACGCCGCTGAAAGCAGTTTTGCAAGCGTCGTGCCAGATCGGGGAAAGGCCGGAATCGCGGATTTCCGCCTTTGTCAGAGGTCGCGCGGACAATACTTGTGCGGATTTCCGCACAAGTGGCGTTTGCCTGGGCGGATTTTCGCATTACACTGACCGGAAAGCCGCGAAGAAAAGGGAGAGGGCAGACGCCGCAGGCAGGCACCGATAGCGAATCCCAAGGGTTTGCCGGCCGTGAGTTGCTGCGCGAGGCGGTGGCCCGGCTGCGCGATGGCCGCTGGCTTGCCGTGGTCGCAGCCCTTGCCGTCCTGGCTGGCGCGATCGCCATCGCCGGGCGCATCGCCTCCGGCCAGGCGGCCGACAATCTGCGCGACACAGCACTTGCCGCTCTGCCGCTGGCGGCGGGAACGCTGACCGGCGAAATCGAAAAGCAGCGCCTGGTTCCCTTGGTGCTGGCCCGCGACGATGCTGTGCGGGGCGCGCTGCGCCGGGCCGGGAAGATGCAAGAAGCGGCCCTCAACGACAAGCTCAAGGCGATTGCCGGCGATGCCTCGGCCTCCGCCATCTATGTCATCGATACGGCAGGCATCGCCATATCAGCCAGCAATGCCGGCGAACCGACCAGCTTTGTCGGCATCGACTATAATTTCCGGCACTATTTTCAGGAGGCGATGGCGAAAGGTGCTGCCAGCCAATATGGCCTCGGCACGATCAGCGGACGGCCGGGACTCTACCTTTCGAGCCGCGTCGACGATAACGGCAAGCCGCTTGGCGTTGCGGTGTTGAAGGTCGAGCTCGACGGCGTCGAGGCAAATTGGCGTTCCAGCGGTTTCCTTGTCTTTGTCACCGATGAACGAGGCGTCGTGCTGGCCACCAGCCAGCCCGACTGGCGGTTTCGTGCGCTGGCACCACTGTCGGCCGAGGACGTGGCCGCCGCCCATGAGCAACTGCAATTGGCCGATGCTGCCTTCGAGCCGCTGCCGTTCAGACGCGGCGCCGGCGATGGCCTGGCGACGATCGACAACGCCGGAAAACCACGCCAGTTCGTCGAGGTGGTGCAGGATTTGCCCGGTGCAGTCCCAGGCTGGCGTCTGTGGCTGCTGACGCCCGCCGACGCTGCTCTCTCCTCGGCCGCCAATACGGCGCGCCTGACCACGCTCCTGGGCTTGCTGCTTCTAGGCCTGCTTGCCTACGTGCTGACCCGGCGCCGGCGAACGCGCAGGCTAAGGCAGGAAGCGCTGGCGCGCATGAATGTCGAACTGGAAAGCCGGGTCAGCACGCGAACGGCCGAGCTGACGCGCTCCAACACCGCACTTGCCGGCGAAATCGCCGAGCGCGAGAATGCCGAAGCCAAGGTCCGCCGATTGCGCGACGATCTCGCCCAGGCCAACCGGCTTTCCATCCTCGGCCAGATCGCCGCCGGCGTGGCGCATGAGATCAACCAGCCGGTCGCCGCCATCCGCACCTATGCCGAGAATGCAGGTCGTTTTCTGGACAGCGGCAAGACCGGATCGGCCAGCGGCAATCTGACATCGATCGTTTCGATGACCGAACGCATCGGCGCGATCACCGGCACCTTGCGCACTTTCGCCCGCCGGCCGGGCGTCGCCGCTTCGCCGCTGCCGGTGCGCGAGGCGATCGACGGCGCGCTGTCGCTGCTGTCAGGCCGCATACGCGATTCCGGCGTCACCATCGTCAGGCCGCGCGGCAATGCCTCGCCGGTGGTCATGGCGAGCCGCATCCGGCTGGAGCAGATCCTGGTCAATCTTTTGCAAAATGCATTGGACGCGATGAAGGACCAGCCCGATCCCCGCATCGAGATCGAACTTGCCGAGCGCGACGACAGGGTGCTGATTTCGGTGCGCGACAATGGACCCGGCCTTGGTCCGGAGGCGGCTGGCAATCTGTTCATGCCGTTCCAGACCACCAAGGAGAAGGGGCTTGGCCTGGGGCTGGTGATCTCGCAGGAGATCGCCCAGGAATTGGGCGGCACGCTGCGGCTCGATCCCGGCAATGGCAGCGGCGCATCCTTCACCATCGATTTGAGGCGAATTGAATGACAGACGGATCAGGGCTGGTCGCGCTCGTCGACGACGATGCGGACCTCCTTCACGCCACCACGCAATTGCTCGAGCTTGCCGGCTTCACGGTGGTCGCACTCGACGCCGCCGAGGCAGCACTTGCCGTCGTCGACAGGAATTTCGAGGGCGTCGTCGTCAGCGATATCCGCATGCCGGGCATGAATGGTCTGCAGCTGTTCGATCGCATCAAGGCGATCGATCCGGATATACCCGTGATCCTGGTCACCGGGCATGGCGACGTCGATCTCGCGGTGGCCGCGCTCAAGGACGGCGTCTACGATTTCATCCCGAAACCCTATGCCGGCGATCGCCTTGTCGAGGCGCTGAAACGGGCGAGTGAGAAGCGGCGGCTGGTGATGGAGAACCGGCGGCTGCGCGAAGCCGCGGCAGTGGCTGCCGACGGCCTGCCGCTGATCGGCGAGGCGCCTGCCATCAAACGGTTGCGCGAGACCTTGCGCCAGATCGCCGACATGGATGTCGATGTGCTGGTGGAAGGAGAAACGGGAACCGGCAAGGAAGTGGTGGCGGACCTCCTGCACCGATGGGGGCGGCGGCGCGCAAAACCCTTCGTCGCGCTGAATTGCGGCGCTCTGCCGGAGACGGTCATAGAGAGCGAGTTGTTCGGCCACGAGGCGGGCGCGTTCACCGGCGCGCAGCGGCGGCGGATTGGCAGCATCGAGCATTCCAGCGGCGGCACGCTGTTTCTCGACGAGATCGAATCCATGCCGCCTGCGCTCCAGGTCAAGCTGCTGCGGGTGCTCGAAACGCGCAGCCTCACGCCGCTTGGCTCGAACGAGATCCGGCGCATCGATCTCAGGGTCGTCGCGGCGACCAAAGTCGATCTCGGGCGGCCGGACCAGCGCGGCGATTTTCGCGAGGATCTGTATTTTCGCCTCAACGTGGTGACGCTGCGCATTCCGCCGCTACGTGAACGCCGCGGCGATATCCCGATGCTGTTCGGGCATTTCCTCGGCAAGGCGGCCGAACGGTTTGGCCGGCCTGTCGCCAAGGTGAATGCAGCCGTCAGCGATCATCTCCAGTCGCATGACTGGCCGGGCAATGTGCGCGAGCTCGCCCATTTCGCCGATCGCGTCGCGCTCGGTCTCGGCCCGGACGAGGAGACGAAAACGGTTCGCGCGCATTCGCCGGAGCCTGCGGCAGCATTGCCCGAACGGGTCGGCCACTATGAGGCGCAACTGATCCGCGATGCGCTGCGCGACCATGGCGGCGACGTGCGCGGCGCCATCGACGCGCTCGGCGTGCCGCGTAAGACCTTTTATGACAAGCTCAAGCGCTACGGCATTGCCGCGTCCGAATTTCGCAATGGCGGCGATGCCGATACGCAACCCATCTCGGAAAAGCGATGAACACGACACTGGAAACGACGGCAAATCCCTCGCCGCAAGACCTCACTTTTCTCAGCGAAAGGCTGACGGCGTTCAACGACGGCGATGTCGGCGCGTCCGAAAGGCATGCGCTTGCGGTGTTCGTGCGCGACGACGCCGGCGCGGTCGTCGCCGGCATTTCCGGCTACACCGCCTGGGGATGGCTTTATGTGCAATGGCTCTGGGTGGATGAGCGGCTGCGTGGCCAGCGCATGGCCGGCAAGATGCTGGACGCGGCCGAACATGAAGCGGTGGCGCGCGGCTGTCAAAACGCCTGGATCGACACCTTCAATCCGAATGCCGCCAAGGTCTATCAGCGCCAGGGTTATCAGCCCTTTGGAACACTTGCCGACTTCCCCGTCGGCCGCAGCCGCATCTTCCTGCAGAAGAAACTGGCTTAACCGGCGAGTTTTCCGCCCTGCATCGGCCGCGGTGCGCCGGTCGTGCTCGGAAAACTGATCGGCAGCCCGCGCAGCACGCGAACCGCGAGGAAGGCAAAGCATTCCGCCTCCACCGCGTCGCCGCTCCAGCCCAGGCTCTCGGCCTGCACCACCTCGACGCCGGCGCGGCTGGCCAGCATCGCCATCATGGTCGGATTATGGCGACCTCCGCCGCTGACCACCAGCTTTTTAGGCCGGCTTGGTAAGAGGTCGAGTGCCTTGCCGACGGCGCCGGCGGTGAACGCGGTGAGCAAGGCTGCACCATCCTCTGCATTCAGGCCGTCCGCCATCGCGGCACCGAAGTCGAAACGATCCAGCGATTTCGGGTAGGCTTTGCTCAGATAAGGGTGCTGCAGCAGCTTGGCGAGCCGGGCCTCGTCGACCGTTCCCGCCCGGCCAAGCGCGCCGTCGCGGTCCATCTCGCCGAGCGCCTTCGACTTGATGAAATCGTTGAGTGGCGCGTTGGCGGGGCCGGTGTCGAAGGCGACGACATTGTCAGCGCCGTCCCACCAGGTGATGTTGGCGACGCCGCCGAGGTTGAGTACGGCGACCTCGCCATTGGCACCGGCGCTGCGCATCAGCGCGGTGTGATAGACCGCGGCCAGCGGCGCGCCTTGCCCCCCGGCGCGCATGTCGGCCGAGCGGAAATCGTATGCGACCTTGGTGCCCAGTATGGCATGCATCAGCTCACCGTCGCCGAGCTGCCGGGTCTGGCCCAGCCGTCCAACCTGCGGCGCACGATGCAGAACGGTCTGGCCGTGAAAACCGACAATGCCGATATCGGCCATCGTCATGCCACAGCCTTCGACCAACTCCTTGACGGCCGCCGATTGCGCGCGTGTCAGGGCATCCTCCGCGGTGCGGAAGATCGCCGGCTCCGGCCCGACGAAATTCCACGCCCGCGCCTCCGTCAGCGTCTCTTCCAGCAGCGAGCGGATCGACGCGGGATAGGGCATCAGCCGATAGGTGCCGAAATCCTCGATCTGCTCGCCATCGGTCTTGATCAGCGCGACGTCGATGTTGCCGTCCAGCACCGTGCCGGTCATCAGGCCGACGGCCCAGATTGGTTCCATAGTCGTTTCCTCGTTGAGCATGATCTTTTCCGAAAACCGTTTCCCACTTTTCGGGACCATGCTCCAGTCCCCATCGATGAGATCACCGATAGCTTTGCGAAGCCTGACGATCCTACCGTCAAAATATCGGTCGGATGAATCCGGTTGGCGGGCAAGGTCCAAGCCTTGCCACTGTCGAAGTGGCGGTCTCGGTGCTGAAGACCGAACGGCCTTCGTAGCGCCACAGGCGATGCTGGACCGCGCAACGTCGGTTCTGCAGCCGTCTGGCTCAACAACCGCCGAGATGCCACCTCTTGCCTGTCAGCCCCGAAGGCGCGACCTTGCCTGATCTGGCGAACGCTTCCGCCGAAATCCGCAAGGAGTGAAAAATCATGGCATCCGATGTGGCCGTCATTGCAGGCGCCGGCGCTGGTCTGAGCGCCTCGCTTGCGCGCCTTCTCACCCGGGAAGGCTTTCGCGTGGTTCTGGCCGCCCGCAATGTCGAGAAGCTCAGCGCTCTGACCGACGAAACCGGTGCGCTGGCCGTCGAGACGGATGTTGCCGACGTCGCGTCCGTCGCCAGCCTGTTCGACACCGCAGACAAGGCCGGCCCGCTGGCGCTTGCAGTGTTCAACGCCAGCGCGCGCACCCGCGGACCGATCGCCGAGCTCGATGCCGAAGCGGTCAAACAGGCATTGCTGGTCGGCGCCTATGGCGGCTTCCTGGTCGGCCAGCAGGCGGCGCGCCGGCTGCTTGCGCGGGGTTCCGGATCGATCCTGTTCACCGGGGCCACCGCCAGCGTGAAGGGATTTCCCGGCTCAGCCGGCTTCGCCATGCCGAAATTCGGCCTGCGCGGCCTGGCGCAGTCCATGGCCCGCGAGCTCGCTCCGCAGAACATCCACGTCGCCCACTTCATCATCGACGGCCAGATCGAGCCGCCCGGACAGGTGGCCGATCCCGGCCGGCCGGACCGCCGTCTATCGCCGGACGCCATCGCCGAGGCCTATCTTACAACCCATCGCCAGCATCGCAGCGCCTGGAGCTCGGAGCTTGAGCTGCGGCCCTGGGCAGAGACGTTTTGACAGTGCAGCTGATCGCCTAGGGGCCAACTGATCGCCTGGCGGGAAGTAACGCGAGCCTTCCGCCACTCCTTTTACATTAGGCGATACTAATATTTTGTGGCTCTGAGCTGCTTATCCGATACATAAAAAAGCCCAGTGTAATATATACGTTTGTTTAACGTCGGTTGTGCATCTTGCTGGCTTTCCCGGTCTAATTGAGAACGCGTATGCCGGTTACACGTCGTACACTGCTTGCGGCCGGGAGCGGCGGGTTGCTGATCTCGCAAGCCCGGGCGGCCAACACTCCAGGACAGCAGGCGGAGAACGCCCCAAAGCCGATCGCGAGCGGCGATGCCTTGCGCATCGCAATGCCGGCCTTCGCTTCCAATCCGTTCTTCCCGGCCGACGGATCGGGGGACAATGGCATAGACATGGAACTGGCCCACGGCATCGCCGCGGCGCTTGGCGTCGAGCCGGTGTTCGACCGATCCGCCGCAACGTTCGACGATATCGTCAGACAGGTCAGTTCCGGACAGGCCGACATGGCGATTGGCAAGCTCAGCAGGACGCTTCAGCGCGGCCGGTCGATCATCTATTCCCGCCCCTACGCCATGCTGCGGCAAGGGCTGATCGCCAACCGCCTCAACCTGGCGCGTATCGCGCAAGGCAAGCCGCCAGAACAGATTGTCCGTGATTTCTCAGGCGATCTCGGCGTGATCGAGGGCTCTTCCTTCGCCACTTATGCGGCCACGACTTTCCCACATGCGCAAATCCATCGCTTGGCAAGCTGGGATCTGATCATCGATGCGATCCGAAACGGGACGATCGACATGGCCTATCGCGATGATTTCGAGATCAAGAAGCTGATGGTCGACGATCCGTCGATGACAGTCGTAGCGCGCTCCATCACGCTGACCGACAAGGTCGATACGATCGCAGTCGGCGTGCGGCCGGACAATCCGCATCTCGCGGCCTTTGTCGATCTGTATCTCGACCTCGCGCGGGGTCAGCAGATTCTCAACACGGACGAGATCATCGCCCGCTATCGCCTGGGGAGCAAAGCCTGACAATGGCCATCTCCGACGTAGCCGGACCCCTGCCTTTCGATTGGCGCCTCGTGGCAAGGCGTATCTTGCGATCGCCGGTGACGACGATTGCGATGATTGCTGCAGGAATCCTGTGCGGCCTCTACTATCCAGACTTTGCCCATGCGATCAGCCCTGTCGCACAACTCTACCTGAATTTCCTCAAGATGGTCGTCCTGCCCTATTTGGTCTCATCGGTCATCTTCTCCATCACGGCGATGGTCCAGGACCCGAAATCGGTCCGCTACCTCGGTAAGGTGGGTATGGCCGTGCTGGTCGTGTCGTTCCTGGCCGTGCTGGTGAGCGGCACCTTGTCGCTGATCCTGCAGCCGGGCCAGATCGAGAATCCCCAGTCGCGCATCGAGCTTGGCGAGTTCATCAATTCGCAAGGCAGCGTGTCCACCGATCTCGCCTTCCCGTTCCAGCCGCCGCCCTCCAATGGGGATCCCGGGCATTCGATCCTGCTCGACCTGGTGCCGAACAACGTCTTCAATGCGCTGGCCTCGGGACAGACCATCCAGGTTCTGCTGTTCTGCCTGCTTTTCGGGCTCGCGATGGGGAAGATTCCCCAGCCCTCGTCCATGAGCCTGACGCAGGCGCTCAACGCGGTCTACAGGGCCTGTACGGTGCTGACCAACTGGTTCATCTGGGGGTTGCCCTTTGCAACCTTCATCCTGATCGCGGACCAGACCGCGTCGACCGGAACCAAGCCGCTCACGCTGATGGGCGGTTACCTGCTGGTGATGGGTCTTTCCTGCCTCATATTCGTTGCCGGCGCCTTTGCCATTATCGCCATCCGGTCGCGACGAAGCTACTGGACGACGATCAAGACCTGCCAGCCCCTTCTCATGGTGGCCATCACCACACGCTCTACGGTCGCCTCGCTGCCGTGGGTCATCAACCTTTTGAGCGAGCGCCTGCGGTTCAGCCTGGTGGTCGTGGAACTGCTGGTGCCGCTGCAGGCGGCTTTGCTGCGTACAGGCCCGGCGCTGCTCTACACTTCGGGTGCGCTGTTCATCGCCCAACTCTACGGCCATCCGCTTGCAGTCCCCGACCTCGTGCTCGTCGGCATCATCTCGGCGCTTCTCGCCCTCACCACCGGCGGCATGGGCAGCCTGCTCATCCTGTCGCAGATGTCCATCGTCTGCGGCTACCTGAAGCTTCCCTTCGAGGCGGCGTTCGCTTTGTTCGTCGCGGTGGATGCGGCCGTGGACACGTTCATGACGCTGGCCAGCGTCTGCACCGTCGCAGCGAGCACGGCAATGATCGCTCCCAGCCACAGGGAGGCGACACAGCCTGAAACCGTCTCGGGACAGCTCGAAGCCGAGCCTGCCGGATGATCGACGACAGCATCCGTCCCCAGCTCGGCATTATCGGCGGCCTCGGGCCGCTTGCATCGGCTGACTTCTACTTCAAATTGACCCGGATGACCCAGGCGTTCAGAGACAACGAACATGTGCCTGCCGTGATCCTCAGCGTACCGCAGCTGCCCGACAGGACCGAAGCCATCCTTGCCGGCCATGACGGCCCGCTGGCGCCTTTGAAAGCCGCGGTCGCGACGCTCAATGCGCTCGGCGTCGCCTGCGTCGCGATGCCGTGCAACACCGCCCATCATTGGTACGACCAACTGGCGGCGAATTCGCGCGCGGAAATCATCCATATCGGCGACGCCGTGGTGGCGGAGACGCGTCGTAGCCTGGAGCGGGGCCGGGTTGCTGTTCTCGCCACCCAAGGCACGCTGGCCTCCGGCTTCTATCAGGACAGGATGTCGGCGGCGGGATTTGAGATCTGCCTTCCCGCGAACACCGAATTTCAGGCGTGCGTCGACAGCGCGATCAGCCTCGTCAAGGCGGGTTCGATCGCGGATGCGGCGGTTGAAACCGAGCGCGCGCTCGACATCGCGCAAGCGACCGGCGCCGATGCCGCCCTGCTCGGCTGCACCGAACTGTCGGTGGTGGCCGCCAGCCTCAACGACGTGAATGGATTGGTCGTCATCGACAGCAATGCGGCCCTGGCGCGAGCCTGCCTGACGCGATTAGGGTTCGGTACGCAGGAAGCCCGAGGCCTGCCGACCGTATCGCGGCCGCCAGGACATGATTGGCCGATGCGCGCCAGCTTGGCCGTACTGGCGTAACCCGATCTAGACGCTCTCGAGGTATGTCTCGATCTCGAAATCGCTGACATTGAGCGCGAACGTGTTCAGCTCCTGGCGTTTGCAGGCCACAAAGGAGTCGCGCAGGATGGCTGGAAAAATCTCCGCCACATGCGTCCCGCTCTCGAAGGCGGCGATCGCGGATGCCCAGTCCGGCGGCAGCTTTGCCGGCGGAAGTCCCTGGCCGTCTGTGCCGATCGGATCACCTGGCGACAACTGTCTTTCGATGCCGGTCAGCGCGGCGCCCAATATGGCCGCGAGCACCAGATAGGGGTTGGCGTCGGCTCCCGACACGCGGTGCTCGATACGGCGAGCAGCGGTCGGCCCGCCCGGAATGCGGATCGCGACCATGCGGTTCTCATAGCCCCAGGCGACCGCAGTCGGCGCATAGGATCTTGGGCGCAGCCTGCGGTACGAATTGAAGTGCGGCGCGAACACCAGCGTGCTCTCGGCCATTGCCGCAAGCAGGCCACCGACTGCATGGCGCATGGTCTCCGAGCCCTGGTCGGTGCCGTCGTCGAAGACGTTGCGTCCTTCACCGTCGACCAGGCTGAAATGAACGTGAAAGCCGTTGCCCGCCCGGTCGCCATAGGGCTTGGCCATGAAGCAGGCGGCAAAGCCGTGCTTGCGGGCAATGCCCTTCACCGTGCGCTTGAACAGCACCGCATCGTCAGCCGCCCGCAACGCGTCCGCGACATGGTTCAGATTGATCTCGAACTGACCGACGCCGTTTTCGGCGATGGCCGTGTCGACGGGAATGCCTTGCGTCCGGCAGGCCTCGTAGACGTCATGGATGAAGGATTCGAAATCGTCGATTTCGTCGATCGACAGCGCCGCGTCGGAATCGAGCCGGCGTCCGGTCACCGGCGAGACAGGGCCGACCGGCCGTTGCGATTGCGGATCGACGAGGTAGAATTCGAGTTCCGTTGCCGCGACCGGGGTCAGGCCCAGGACCTTGTAGCGATCGAGGATGCGGGCCAGCGCCCGTCGCGGGTCGCCGAGATAGGGCGCGCCGCTTTCGTCGGCAAGCCACAGCGGGACAAGTGCCGTCGGATGCGCCGTCCAGGCCACCGGCAGAATGCCGCGCCCGGTCCATTGGCACAGTCCATCGGCATCGCCGGTCGAGAAAACCAGGCTGTTGCCTTCGATGTCTTCGCCCCAGACATCCAGTCCGATCAGCGAAAAAGGCATGCGCAGCTTGCCTTCCAGCGCCTTTCTTGCCTGCTCGACGGGAATGCGCTTGCCGCGCATGATGCCGTTGAGGTCGCACACCGCCGCCCTCAGGCTCTGGATGTCGGTTCTGCTTTCAAGCCAGTTCAAAACGTCCGCAATTGCATCGCTCAATTTAAAACCTCTGGTTTTCGAAGGTGCCGCAGCCTGACCGGCCGCACGTCCCTGGTAAAAATAGCTGGTGAGTTTTAGGAAAACAGACGTGGCTGTCGCCAAGCGCTTTTCCTTATTTTTTCAAGTCACTAGCTGGTATGTCGGGAGGCATTTCAAAACCAATTGCGCGATCTGCGATCGCAACATAGAGGTTGGAGGGCGGAATGCCAAGCACGAGCCGGTAAACCAGCGCGCAGCCGCTATCGGCGGGAGCGGCGAGCTCGCTGCGGTAAGATCTGGCGCACGCAGCGCCCGAGCCACGCTGTGCAAAACGGTCATCACAAATCTTGACCTCGCATGCACTTGCACCTCTGGCCGCTGTCTGGCTTTTTGGGGTACCCATCGCAACGGACTGATTCGCGTCATGCCGCTCGATTGCAATATGCCCAAGGCAGTCTGCGGGTGGGTCGTGAAGCGCGCGCAATTGACGAAGGAGAAACAGGCATGGCCGAGTTCAAGAAGCCCGAAATCTCCGAGATGAGACCCAAGATCACCGTTATCGGCGTCGGCGGCGGCGGCGGCAATGCCGTCAACAACATGATCGCCGAGCAGCTTCAGGGTACCGAATTCATCGCCGCCAACACCGACGCGCAGGCGCTGACCATGTCCAAGGCGACGCGGCTGATCCAGCTTGGCGCTCATGTCACCGAAGGGCTGGGCGCCGGATCGCTTCCCGAGATCGGCCGCGCCGCGGCCGAGGAATCGCTCGACGAGATCATGGATCATCTGGCCGGCACGCATATGTGTTTCGTCACCGCCGGAATGGGCGGCGGCACGGGAACCGGTGCGGCTCCAATCATCGCCCAGGCGGCGCGCAAAGCCGGCATCCTGACGGTTGGCGTCGTCACGAAGCCGTTCACCTTTGAAGGCCGGCGCCGCATGCAGATGGCCGAAGAAGGCATCGAGCGGCTGCGCGAGAGCGCCGACACGGTGATCGTCATCCCGAACCAGAACCTGTTCAGGATCGCCGATGCCAAGACCACCTTCGCCGATGCGTTCGTCATTGCCGACCGGGTGCTCTATGCCGGCGTCAGCTGCATCACCGACCTCATCGTCAAGGAAGGCCTGATCAATCTCGACTTCGCCGATGTCAAATCCGTGATGCGCGACATGGGCCGCGCCATGATGGGCACCGGTGAGGCTTCCGGTGAAGGCCGCGCGATGAAGGCGGCCGAAGCCGCGATCGCCAACCCGCTGCTCGACGAAGTGTCGATGAAAGGCGCCAAGGGCGTGCTGGTCTCGATATCGGGTGGCAGGGACATGACCCTGTTTGAAGTCGACGAGGCCGCCACCCGCATCCGCGAAGAGGTCTACGAGGATGCCGACATCATCGTTGGCGCCATCTTCGACAAGGGCATGGAAGGCCGCTTCAGGGTCTCGGTCGTGGCGACGGGCCTCGACCGTGCTTTTGGCGCCGAGGATGCCGACGCCGGCATCGCGCGCGACCACGCCGGTCAGCCGGCGCGGACGCTTCAATAGTGTTCGGTAAACGGGCAGGGCGCTGCCGCGCTCCTGCCCTCGATACCAGCGTTCAGCTCAGCCGAACTTCGGGTCCAGACTGCCCGACTTGTAGCGCTTGGCCATTTCGGCGACCGGCAGCGGCTTGATCTTCTGCGCGTTGCCGGCGGTGCCGAACTGTTCGAAGCGCTCCTTGCAGAGCTTGCGCATGGCGGCCATGGCCGGTGTCAAATATTTGCGCGGATCGAACTCGCTTGGATTCTCGGTCAGCACCTTGCGGATCGCGCCGGTCAGCGCCATGCGGTTGTCGGTGTCGATGTTGATCTTGCGCACGCCGTGCTTGATGCCGCGCTGGATCTCCTCGACCGGCACGCCCCAGGTCGGCTTCATCTGGCCGCCATATTTATTGATGATCTCCTGCAGATCCTCGGGCACCGAGGACGAGCCGTGCATGACCAGGTGCATGTTCGGCAGGCGGCGGTGGATCTCCTCGATGACGTTCATGGCCAGCACCGCGCCGTCCGGCTTGCGCGAGAATTTGTAGGCGCCATGGCTGGTGCCCATGGCAACCGCCAGCGCATCGACATGGGTGTCTTTGACGAACTCGACCGCCTGTTCGGGATCGGTCAAAAGCTGGTCGTGGCTGATCGCCCCTTCGACGCCGTGGCCGTCTTCCTGCTCGCCGCCGCCGCTCTCGAGCGAGCCGAGCACGCCGATCTCGCCTTCGACGGACACGCCGCCCCAATGCGCCATGTCGACGACGCGCTTGGTGATGCCGGAATTGTAGGCGTAGTCGGCCGGCGTCTTGCCGTCTTCCTTCAGCGATCCGTCCATCATGACGGAGGTGAAGCCGTACTGGATCGCGGTGACGCAGGTGGCTTCGTTGTTGCCATGGTCGAGATGCATGCAGACCGGAATGTCGGGATGGATTTCGACCAGCGCGTCGATCAGCTTGGCCAGCACCACGTCATTGGCATAGGCGCGCGCGCCGCGGCTAGCCTGCAGGATGACCGGCGACTTGGTCTCCTCGGCGGCCTCCATGATGGCGAGGCCCTGTTCCATGTTGTTCATGTTGAAAGCGGGCACGCCATAGCCGTATTCGGCGGCGTGGTCGAGCAATTGTCTCAGTGTTATGCGAGCCACCCAATAGTCTCCCGTATCTGGTTTCAAGCGCAACGTCGCGGGCCGGCCGGTTTGCCGGTCGGCCCTTGATGCTTCTGGCGGGATTTCAAGGGAACCGCAACCTTCGGAGCGCTTATCGATCGCAATTCTTGTTGCAGGGTTGAAATCCGGCCAGTTTGACGACCTCAGGCCGCGATCAGGTCCCGCGCCGCCAGGAGTTGCACGCAGGCGTTCGCCGCTTCCTTGCCCTTGACGGTGAAGTGCTCGAAGAAGAAGCGGTGGTGCTCGGCGCTGTCGTGGTAGTTGTGCGGGGTGAGCACCGCCGACAGCACCGGCACGCCGGTCGACAGCTGCACGTTCATCATGCCGTCGATGACGGCACTTGCGACGAACTCATGCCGGTAGATGCCGCCATTGACGACAAAGGCTGTGCCGAGGATCGCGGCATAACGGCCGGTCCCGGCCAGGGTCTTGGCATGCAGGGGGATCTCATAGGCGCCGGGCACATCGAAGATGTCGACGGTGAAGCGCTCGCCTCCCAGAGAGGCCAGTTCCGTCTCGAACGCCAGTACGCACTGGTCGACGATATCGGCATGCCAGCGCGCGCGGATAACGGCGATGCGGGTCGTTTCGTAGTCTTTATGGGAATGCTGATTCATGGGTCCATCCTTCCGTTTCGAACCAGAATCAGGACGCACGATACGGATTAAGCCCGCGAAAAGCGGGCCGGCTTCCGTTTCGTCCTCTTCCATCCGGACTGTAACCGTCGGCTCCGGAATCACACCGGATCTGCTGACCTTTCCACTAGAGCGCCACGCGTCCCTTGGACGCGTAAAGGACGCTCTAGCACTTAAGAATCCACGCATTGATGCGTGGACCGGAAAGCGCTCGCGGGCTTGGGTAGAAACCCTTACCGCCGGTGGGGACTTTCACCCCGCCCTGAGAACATTAACGGCTTTGTATGAAAGGGCAGGACGCTGCTGTCAACCGTGAGAAGGTTGGGCCAAGTCCGTTCGACTACCGCGTGCGCCACGCCGCCGCCGATGCGGCGATCAGCATGAGCAGTGCTGCAACCATCACGCAGACAGCAAAGCCGAAGTTGGAATAAAGCGGCCCGAAGCTGGTGGTGCCGACAAAGACCGCGAGGTAAGTCACCGCACTGTTCAGCCCCATGATCGTGCCGCGCCGCGACGGATCGAGCGCCGACAGGCGCATCACCAGGACATTCAGGCCGAAATGGTTGGCCAGTCCCCAGATTGCCACCATGGTCAGGGTCAGCCCGAAACTGTCGCTCGTCGCCGCCATCGCGACGTAGACGACGGCGACAAGAAGATAGGCAAACGGCATGACGCGCCGCGCACCCAGTCTGTCGATGATGCCGTCGAGCAGAGCAGCCGTCCCGAAGCCTATGCCGTAGGCAAGCGCCGCCAGGCCATTGGCGCTCACCGGCTGTCCAAGCCCGACATGAAGATGGTCGCCGAGATAGCCATAGACGCCGTAGAACGAAGTCATGAAGGCCGCGCACGCGACCAGCAGCGGCAGGATTCCGGGAATGCCGAGCGCTTCCAGCGGGGCGGGCGCCGGTCCGGCCTTCCTGGTGTCGCTGAGCGACGTCGCTGTCAGCCCCATCCATGCAAGGGCCGCAAGCACCGCGACCGCTGCGAAAACGGCGCGCCAATGCACCAGATCGGCAAGCACGGCCGAAAGCGAAACGCCGGCAACCATGCTGAGTGTCCATCCGGTCAGCACGACGCCGATCGTGCCGCTCTCCCTGCCCGGAGGAGCGATGGCCGCCGCGCTGGCATAGATCGCCGGCATGGCGACGCCGGCGGCGATGCCGGCCAGCAGCTGTGCGGCGACCAGCATGATCACCGTGGGTGCCGCGGCGCTGGCGACCAGCGCCAGTGCCAACAGCAGCAGTGCGCCCTGCAGCATTCTGCGAGCACCGAGCCGGTCGATGTAGCGCGCCAGGAACAGCGCGCTGGCAGAGGTGCCGAGGCCGAACGCGGCCGCCGCAATCATCACGGCCGGCACGCTGGTTCCGAACGACGAGGCGACAGCCGGTGCAATCGGACCCAGCACCAGCGAGTTCGAGCCGATGACCGCGATGCAGCCCGTCAACAGATAGGCAAGCGCCGGGATCGGGGCTCGGGCAGTCAATGGTGCAAGTTGATCAATGTTCGACATATCGGCATAATGGCCGTATTATATTCAGCGGAGAACCAGGAATTTCGCCATGGATGAAGAAACAGATGGCATTCTGCAGAACAGGCCAGCGGCCCGCGATCTCGACGCGATAGACCGAAGAATATTAGGTGTCCTGGTCGATGATGCCACGATCAGCTACGCCGAACTCGGCGATCGCGTCGGCTTGTCGCCACCGGCAGCGCATGAGCGGGTCAAACGGCTCCGGCGCAGCGGCGCCATCCGCAACACGGTCACCATCATCGATCCCCGGGCGGTGAAAAAGCCTTTGCTCGCCTTTGTCCATATCGACACCAGGGGCTGGGGAAAGACGCCGGAACTGATGGCGGTCTCGCAATATCCCGAAGTGGAGGAAATCCATACCGTCGCCGGCGACACCTGCATGCTGCTGAAGGTCCGCACCGAAGACACCAGGGCCCTCGAAGGCCTTTTGGCGCGCCTCTACGAAACGCCGGGCGTCACCTCGACGCGCAGCTATGTGGTGCTCTCGACCTATCTGGAGCGGCCGGTGCAGCCGGGTATCACCGAGACTTGGCCGACACCCAAGCACATGGCCGAGCCTCTGTACTAGAAGCGAGCGGCTACGCCCGCTCGGGAAACATCTGCTTCAGGCCCTCGCGCGAGGCCTTGGCGACACCGCGCTCGGTGATCAGGCCGGTCACCAGCCGCGCCGGCGTCACGTCGAAGGCCGGGTTGGCCGCCGGCGTCGTCTCAGGCGAAATGCGCACCTGGGCAATCTCGCCGGCGGCGGTCTTGCCCCAGACCAGCGAGACCTCGTCGGCCGAGCGTTGCTCGATCGGGATCTCGGCCAGACCGTCATGCACCGTCCAATCGATGGTCGGCGACGGCAATGCGACATAGAACGGCACGTCATTGTCGGCGGCGGCGAGCGCCTTGAGATAGGTGCCGATCTTGTTGCAGACATCGCCGTCGGCCGTGGTGCGGTCGGTACCGACGATGACCATGTCGATTGCGCCGCGCTGCATCAGATGGCCGCCGGCATTGTCGACGATCAGCGTGTGCGGCACGCCGTGCCCGGCCATCTCCCAGGCGGTCAGCTGGGCGCCCTGGTTGCGCGGCCGCGTCTCGTCGACATAGACATGGACCGGAATGCCGGCTTCTGTGGCCAGGTAGATCGGCGCGGTCGCCGTGCCGTAATCGACCGTCGCCAGCCAGCCGGCGTTGCAATGGGTCAGGATGTTGACCGGCTCGCCCTTCTGCTTGCGCGCCGCGATCGCCTTGATGATGGTGAGACCGTTCTCGCCGATGGCGCGGTTGAGGCCGACATCTTCGTCGGCGATCTCACTGGCCCGCCGATAGGCGGCTGCAGCGCGTTGTTCGGTAGGCAAAGGCCGCAGGAAGCGCCGCATTTCGTCCAGCGCCCAGCGCAGATTGATCGCGGTCGGCCGCGTCTCGTGCAGGGTCTCCCACACGGCGTCGAGCGCTGCATCCGACGCATCGTCGGCCATCTGCATGGCGACGCCATAGGCAGCGGTGACGCCAATGAGAGGCGCGCCACGCACCCACATGTCACGGATGGCGGTGGCGATGCCGGCAACCGTGCCGATCCTCTCGATGCGGAAATCATGCGGCAGCCAGCGCTGGTCGATGATATCGACCGAACGCCCGTCGTCGCTCAGCCAGATGGTGCGATAGTGGCGGTCGCCGACGTTCAAATGCTGCTCTCCTGTTCGATCAGCGCGGCCAGTTGGTTGACCTCGTCGATGCTGTGGATCTGGCGCCGGTTGACGGCGAGGTGGCGGCCGAATTTCAGCGCCTTTGCTTCACAACTGGCGCGCAGATCCTCGTCGGCAATGGTCTCGAAATCGGCATTGTGAGCGAGACCGAGGATGCGCCGGTGCACTTCGACGCCGGCAAAGCCTAGCAGGTCGGTCCAGATCTGGTGCAGCACATGGTCGCGCGCCTGCTCTGAGGCAAGGATGTCGCCCTGGTCCTCGAACAGGCTCTTTTGGTAGAGCATGCCGGTGCGCTCGCTGCGCCATAGATGCGAAAACTCGGCGCGGAACACCGACCAGGTCTCGACCGTCACACCGAGCAGATAGGCGCGCATGGCGTCGCGCTTGCCCTTCTGTTCGTGGCCGCGTTGCGAGAAGAAGGACATCCAGAAATTGGCAAGCAGCATGCCGACGTCGAAAGCCATCGGGCCGTAGAAGGCGAACTCCGGATCGATCATCCGGGTCTCCGTGTCGGTGACCATGATCGAACCGGAATGCAGGTCGCCATGCAGCAGCGTTTCGGCATTGGCGGCGAAGATGTGCTTCAGCCGCTGCGCCTCGACCTTGAGGTCGCGGTCGGCGCGCAGTTCGGCGACCAGGCCGTCGAGCTGCGGCGAGGTGTGCCGGTTCATCTTGGCATCGAAATAGGGATCGGAGAACACCAGGTTTTCGGTGATGTCGCAAAGCTCGACATTGTCGGCGAACAGCGCCAGATCGGCCTTGCGGTCCTTGGCGGCCATATGCAGGTCGGAGCCGCGAAACAGCGTCCGGGCCATGAACAGGCCGATATCCCGGGCGATGTTCGGCAGTTGGCGGCCGTCGATCAGGGCACGGCGCAGGATGATATGCGGCGGCGCAAGATATTCCATGATGATCAGCGCCTGACCTTCATCGAAATAATGGATCGCCGGCACCGAGCCCGGCGCGCGCGCCTCTTGCCTGGTCAGCGCGTGATATTCGAAGAAGGAGCGCTTCAACGGCAGCGGCCAGCTGTCGCCGACCAGGCGGACATAGGGCAGGGCCTGCTTGACCACGGCCGCACCGCTGGCGCCCTCGACGATGAACACCAGGTTGAGATTGCCGTCGCCGACCTCGCGGACCTTCCAGGCGCCAGTGTCCTTGCCGATCTTCGCGCACAGCGCCTCGTTGCCGCCAAGGCGTGCAGCCAGGGTTTCGACCGACAGGGCTTCGAACGGCAATTCTTCAGTCATCGTTATCCTCCCGCATATGCGCTTCCAACATAACGGAGGCGTGGCGGCCGGGCCAAGCTAGGAAGCGATCTGGCAATTGTCAATCGTGTTGACAATTGCCGATGCAGCTCATAGCGTCATGTCAGGGAGGAACGCATGGTCGGCAATGCCGTGTTCCGCGTAGAGGGACTGAGGAAATCCTTTGGCCATAACGAGGTGCTTGGCGGCGTCTCGCTGGAACTGTATGCCGGTGAAGTGACCGTGCTGATGGGCGCCAACGGCGCCGGCAAATCCACCCTCGTCAAGATCATCTCTGGTGTCTATGAACGCGGCGGCGGGACGATGGTGCTCGCCGACCAGGATTTCGCGCCGAAAACCCCGGCCGAGGCGATCCGCGCCGGCGTCGTCACCGTGCACCAGAACATCAATGACGGTGTCGTCGCCGATCTCGACGTCGCCACCAACCTGACGCTGGACCGGCTGAGCGGCAGCGGTGCGCCGACCCTGTTCAATCCAATGCGCGTGCGGCGAGAGGCCAAGGCGGTTGCCGACCGCATGGGGCTGGCCATCGATTTGAAGGCGCGGGTGAGTGATCTTTCGCTGGCCGATCGCCAGATGGTGGCGATTGCCCGCGCGCTGGCGCACAAGCCGAAAGTGCTGATCCTCGACGAGCCGACCTCATCGCTCTCCAGCGCCGAGGCTGATCGGCTGTTTGCCCTGATCGACAGGCTGCGCGAGCAAGGCGTGGCCATCCTCTACATCTCGCACCGTATGTCGGACATAAGGCGGCTGGCCGACCGCATCGTATCGATGCGGGACGGGATCATCTCAGGCATTTTCGACAAGAAACCGCTCGACTATGAAGGCGCGGTCAACGCCATGCTCGGCCGCAAGATCCATCTCGACCGGATTGTTGTCAGGGATTCAGCCAATGCCGTCTTCAAGATAGACGGTCTGCGCATCGCACAAGGCGCGCGGCCGATCTCGCTGACGCTCGGCGACGGTGAGGTCGTTGCCATCACCGGCCTCGTCGGCGTCGGCAAGACGGCGCTTGCCGAGACGCTGTTTGGCGTGCGCCAGCCGCTGGCCGGCACAATGACGCTGAACGGCAGGCCTTATGCGCCTGAAACAGCCGGCGAGGCGATCGCCGCCGGCGTGTTCCTCGTTGCCAAGGACCGCGGCGAGAACGGCATCGTCGGCGGCTTCAACATCCAGGAAAATATCAGCCTGCCGTTTCACAAGCGCATGTCACGTTTCGCTGTTCTCAAGCGCCGTCTGGAACGCGCCACGGCGCGCCGGCAGATCGAGGAGCTGGGCATCGTCTGCCGCTCCGAGAAGGACGAGATGTCGGAGCTCTCCGGCGGCAACCAGCAGAAGGTGATGGTCGCCCGCTGGATGGCCCAGCATGCGAGACTGTTCATTCTGGACGAGCCGTTTCAGGGCGTCGATATTTCCGCCCGGCGCGACATCGCCGCCAAGCTCAGGGCCAGTGCAAACGGACGCGCCACGCTGCTGTTCGTCACCGAACTCGACGAGGCGCTGGAGACCGCCGATCGCATCCTGGTCATGTCGGAACAGACCATCGTCGGCGAGCACCGCAATGCCGATGTCGATCTCGACCGCCTGTTGGCCGAGGTCGCCGGCGGGCCGCTGCACAGTGCCGCCTGAGCACGGGCGTTAGGAATGGGAATGGAAAGAGCATGGGTTCGGATTGGCTAAAAACGGCAGCAGCGCGCGGGAGCGCCGAATGACATTGCGCGACCACGCCATCCGCTACGGCTTCATCGTGCTCTTGTTCGGGCTCGTCGCCTATTTCTCGATCGCCGCCGACGGTTTCGTTTCGCCGCAAAGTGCGGTTTTCATCTTCCAGTCGGTCGCCATCACCGGCGTGCTGGCGCTCGGCGTCACCGCCACGCTGGTCGTCGGAGGTTTTGATCTGTCGATCGGCTCGGTCGCCACCTCAGCCATGATGGCGGCCGCCTATGTCATGGTGGTGCTGGAGCAGAACGCCCTTGTCGCGGTCGTCGTCTGCCTGCTCATCGGCGCCATCGTCGGCCTGATCAATGGCTGGCTGATCGTCTACATGCGTGTGCCCGATCTGCTGGCGACGCTCGGCATGATGTTCCTGCTCGTCGGCCTGCAGCGCATTCCAACCGAAGGCCGCTCGATCGCCACCGGCATGACCATGCCGGACGGTTCGGTCGCCAACGGCAAATTCTCCGACGCCTTCCTGGCGCTCGGCCGCCACCGCTTCGACTTCTTCATCCCGAACCTCATTCCAGTGTCGGTGGTGGTGCTGCTCGTGCTCGCCGTGCTGATCTGGTTCTTCCTCGAATACACCCGTTTCGGCCGCATGATGTATGCCGTCGGCAGCAATGAGCGCGCCGCCGAACTCGCCGGTGCGCCTGTCAAGGCATACAAGATCTGGGCTTACGTCATTTCAGGTGTTTTTGCCTCGATCGGCGGCATTTTGCTCGCTGCCCGGCTTGGACGCGGCGACATCGCCTCGGGTAATAATCTGCTGCTCGATGCGGTTGCCGCGGCGCTGATCGGCTACGCGGTGCTGGGTGCCGCCAAGCCGAATGCGTTCGGCACCGCCATCGGCGCGCTGTTCGTCGGCATCTTGCTGCAAGGCCTGACGATGATGAACGCGCCTTACTACACGCAGGATTTCATCAAGGGCGTGGTTCTGGTCGTCGCCCTTGTCTTCACCTTTGCGCTTTCGGGCAGGGGCAGGAGATAGCTTTCGACCGGAACAGGATTTTCGAGTTCAACAAGAGTGGAGGAAAACAAAGTGAGCATTACAAGAAGACTTCTGGGGAAGGTGGCGCTCGGATTGGCCGGCGCAACCATGCTGATGCAGTTTCCGGCTTTTGCCGCGGACAAGCCGGCGCCCTTCGACAAGCCCGGCGTCAAGATCGCGCTAGTGCGCTATCTCTCGACCGGTGACTTCTTCCAGGCCTATCTCTCGGGCGTCGAGGCGCAGTCGAAGGCGCTCGGCATCGACCTGCGCGTCCTCGACAGCCGCCAGGATGCCGCTCTTCAGTCCGACATGGTCGACCAGGCCATCGCGCTCGGCGTGCAGGGCATCATCATCCAGCACGGCCTGACGGAATCGATGAAGGATGCCGCGCAGCGTGCGGTCGACGCCGGCATCAAGGTTGTGGCCTTCGACGTCAATGTCGAAAACCCCAAGATCCCGCAGATCGAACAGTCCGATCGCGACTTGGCCCGCCTCGCGCTCGAGCAGGCGGTCAAGGACAATGGCGAGAGCTGGAATGCCGGCTATGTCTATGTCGCCGGCATCGCGCCGCTCGACCGCCGCAACGAGACCTGGGTTGACGTCAAGAAGAAATATGCCGGCATCAAGGAAGTCGCGATGTTCGGCACGCTCGACAATCCGATCGCCAACTCCGTCGCCAACCAGGCGCGTTCGGTGCTGACGGCGCATCCCGACATCAAGGTGATGTTCGCTCCCTATGATGAATTCGCCAAGGGCGTGAAGATCGCTGTCGACGAAGCGGGCTTGAACAAGGGCATCAAGATCTATTCGGCCGACATTTCGACCTCGGACATCGCTGCGATGCGCGAGCCCGACAGCGCCTGGGCCGCGACCGCCGCGACCAACCCGGCCGTCGTCGGCCAGGTCTCGGTGCGTGCGCTGGCACAGCTGCTGGCCGGTGAAGACCCCGGCCACAACGTCGTCGTGCCGCCGACACTGATCACCCAGAAGGACCTCATCGACAAGGACATCAAGAACATGGAGGACCTGTCGGCCAAGCTGCCGCAGTTCGCCCACGCCGATGTCGCGATGCCGGCCTGGATGCCGAACCCGAACGCCAAGTAACTTTCGCTATCGAAGGCCGCCTGCAGCCGCTTGCTGCAGGCGGCCTTTTTGCCGAATATCTGCAGCCGGCGCCAGGCTCCGGCCCAAGGTTCGGTGCGTATATGGAAGTCCAAGCGGCAATCGAGGAAAACCTGTCCGGCGCCGTCGCCGGAACCTTGTTTCGATGCCCGCAGGCCACCACGGGTGTCGTGGTGCTGGGTGGGTCGAGTGGCCGCGTCGATGTCGGGCGCGCACGGCTCTTTGCAAACGAGGGCTCGTCGGCTTTGGCCCTGCAATGGTTTAGCGGTGAGGGCCAGCCTCCCGGAATATGCGAAATTCCCCTCGAAACCTTCTTCGCGGCAACCGATTGTCTCCTTGAAACAGGATGCCACCGCATCGTCTATGTCGGCACATCCAAGGGTGCCGAGGCCTCACTGCTTGCGGCGGTCCATGACCCGCGCATCGACGCTGTGGTCGCCATCAGCCCGTCATCGGTGATTTGGGGAAATATTGGTGCTGGCCCGGATGGCGTCAGCTGGCCTGAACGATCCTCATGGTCGCTCGACGGAATCCCCCTGCCGTTTGTGCCGACGGATCCAAACTGGACACCAGAATACGTGGATGGCTTGGTATCCTACAGGGGACTCTTCGAACATTGCTTGAAAACCTTCAGGCAGGAAGCGGCTGCGGCGACCATCCCCGTTGAGACCGCATCGGCCGAGATCCTGCTGGTCGCAGGCGGTGACGATGCGCTGTGGCCCTCCCTATGGTTCGCGACAGAAATTGTTCGGCGGCGCAGCGAAGCAGGCAAGATCACACATCTCGTGTCATCGCCGGATGCGGGGCATCGCATTCTCTTGCCTGGCGAGAACACACCACGCTCGACATTGCATGCACATGGCGGCAATGACGAGGCCGAATCACGGTTGGGCAGAATGGCGTGGGAAGGCATCCGAGAACAGCTGTAGCTGCAGATCCCGAATACCTTCGCCTGTTTTGCGTCAGTCTCGGCCGGTTTTCCCTACCGCATCGCTGCCGCGATATTGCCGCCGTCGACGGTCGTCACGTCGGCGGTGGTGCGGTCGGCCAGCGCGTGATGCAGGAAGGCCTGCGCCACGTCCTGCGCCGTCACTTCCTGGCCGAGCAGATTGCCGGACATGTAGTCCTTCTCCGACACGCCGCGCGCGCCTGAGCGGCTGGCAATCATGGCGTCGGTCAAAAGGCCCGAGCGGATGCGGTCGGCGTTGACGGCGTTCGAGCGGATGCCATGCGCGCCATAGTCGAGCGCGTACTGCCTGGACAGGAACAGCGTCGCCGCCTTCGGCACGCCATAGGCGCCGAACTTCGGGCCGGGGTTGACGGCCTGCTTGGAGGTGTTGAACAGAAGCACGCCGCCGGTGCCCTGCTCGAGCATGATGCGCACGGCATTCTGCGCCACCGATTGGTGGGCGAAGAAATTGAGCTCGAAACTCTTGCGCAAAAGTGCATCGTCGAGCTCGCCGATGCGGCCTTCCCAGGCGGCGCCGGCATTGGAAACCAGGATGTCGACACCGCCGAACACGGCGACCGCTTTGTCGAAGGCGGCACGCACCTGTGCCGGGTCGGTGATGTCTGCGGCGACGCCGATCGAATTGTTGCCGGCTTTCTTCGCTGCATCGGCGGCTTTTTCGGCGTCGAGATCGACGACGACGGCATGGGCGCCATTGTCGGCGAACAGCTTTGCCGTCGCTGCACCGATCGCGCCGGCACCGCCGGTGATCAGCACCACCTGGCCGGTCAGCGGCTTCGGCTTGTTGGAGGCGAGCTTGGCCTGTTCCAGCGACCAGTATTCGAGCGGGAACAGGTCGGCCTTGGAAAGCGGATGGAACCGGCCGACGGCCTCGGCGCCACGCACTGCCTCGATCCACATCTCACCGACATCCGACGCGATCTTCGCGTCCTTCAGGGTGCGGCCGTGGCCGAACATGCCGAGGCCGGGCACCAGCGTCAGCCGCGGCATCTGGTCAAGCATGGTGCGCTTGACGTCGTCGAGCGCATCATTGGTTTCGAAATAGGCGCGATAATCCTTGGCGAACGCGTCGACATGGCTCTTGATCACCGCCTTGTAGTCGCCGGCCTTGTCCGCGTCGGGCGCCGGCAGCGCCATCGGCCCGGTTTTGATGCGGATCGACAGATCGGGCGTCGAGACGCCGCGCCCGGCATAATCGGCGATCTCGGCTGAATTGATGAAATCGACAATTGCCGGCGAAGTGCGGAAATCGCTGACCATTCGGTCGAAGCGGCCTTCGCCGCGCGCTACCGCCACCGCGCCGCGCAGCATCGGCGCGATCGACGCCGGCGTCGCGAGCTTTGCCGGCAAGGCTGCCTTTGCCGCCTTCGGCTTGCCGCTTGCGGCAATATAGTCCTCGGCGACGTTCACATAATGGATCATCCGGTCGTAGGCCTGCTTCGCATCGTCGCCGAAGGTGAAGATGCCATGCTTGTCGAGGATCAGGCCCTCGACGTCAGGATCGGCGTCGAAGATGTCGGCAGCCGCCTTGGCGAGGTCGAAGCCGGGCATGATGTAAGGCACGTAACCCATCTTGCTGCCGAAAACCGTCTTCACCAGCGGCTTGGAGTCCTCCTGGTCGACGATGGCGAGAATGGCGGTCGAGTGCGTGTGGTCGACGAATTTGTGCGGCAGGAAGGCATGCAGCAACGTCTCGACCGACGGGTTGGGCGAGGACGGATCGATGAGGTTGACGCGTTGCAGGGCAACCATGTCCTCGTCGGCCAGCCTGTTCAGCGCGCGCGCCTTGAGCAGCGGCTTGAGCTTGACCGCCGGCAGGCCCTGCGGCTCGATGACGCCCATGTCCCAGCCGCTGCCCTTGACGCACAGCACGTCCCACTGGTCGCCGACGAGGTCGGTTGCCGTCGTCTTGCAAGAAGTGTTGCCGCCGCCATGCAGGACCAGCCGTGGTTCGCCGCCGAGCAGCCGGGTCGTGTAGACGCGCAGCGCCAGGTCGCGGCCGACACCCTTTTTCGCGTAGTCGGCGACGAGTTTTTCGGCTGCTTCGTCATTCCACAAATTCTTCATGTTCGCTTCGTCCGGTTGTTTGTCTTTGATGGTGAAACAGGAATGCCGCGACGCTTTGATGACAATGCGCCGGCGACGGAGAGGGGATTTCCTAGGAGGCCTTTTCTGTCGTGGCAGCAGCATGATCCAGGAGCCGCTGCGCCATGTGCGCGCCGACCACCAGATGCGTGCAAAGGCCGCCGGCGATCGCCGCGAGCAGCGGTTCGAACTTGCTGTCCTCCTGCACCACCACCAACCGCCTGGCGATGGCGCGCAGCGATGCAAGCTCGGCGGAGATCACCCGCCTGTTATAACTGCAGTCGAGCACCTTGCCCTCGGCGTCTATGATCTGCCCGGCAATCACGCCGGCAGCGCCTTGGCTGCGCAGATCCGCCATTTCACTTGGCGTCAGCGCGCCGCATTTGACCAGATGGCTGTCGGCGTCGACCGCGCCGACCGAGTATAACGCCAGGTCGCATTCGCCGACACCCGACAATTGTTCCCGGATCACCGGCTCGGCACGCAGCGCACGCGCAAGTTCTTCCGTAGACAGCACCAGCGGCGCGTAGAAATTGAGCCCTTTGGCGTTGAGCCGCCGCGCGATTTCCATAGTGCATTGGTCGGGGCGATAGGAATAGGGCGCGCCGAGATTGCCGCAGAGCTGCACCACCGTGACATCCTGCAGATCGGCATAGGACATGACGTCGGCAATCATATAGACGGTGCGGCCCCAGGCGACGCCGATGCGGTCGCCCTTCTTGACCAGTTCGAGAAAGACGCTCGCCGCCAGCACGGCGATTTCCGTCGACGGGTCGGCAATATGATCATTCTCCGGCGCGATCCAGACGGCGTCGAGGCTCAGCGCATCCTCGAGCTTGCGCGCCAGCACGTCGTCGGTGAAAAGCTGGGTCGAAGTCGAGATGTTGACGATGCCGGTCTCGCGCGCCTTGCGCAGGTACATGGCGACCGAGGCACGGGAAATGTTAAGCTGGCTCGCCACCTGGTCCTGCCGCAGGCCATGGGCATAGTAGAGCCAGGCGGCCTTGTGGATGAGTTGTTCTGCCGGTCGGATCGCCATGCCGTCTCCTCAGCTGACATTATTCACGGCTCTCGACAAAAGTCAAACTGGGCAGAGGTATGCGATGCTCCCGCTTGCGCCGAATCTGGTTCATCATTGTGCCGAATGCGCTCCGTCGTGGCATCGTTTGTGGTGACGCGGCCCGAGCCTGTGATTAGAACGTCTGAAAGAAAATCGCGGGGGAGCATGGGATGGGCAATCCTTACGAACAGGATCTCGACAAGAACGCGGCCAACCATCAGCCGCTGACGCCGCTCACCTATCTGGAGCGCGCGGCCAAGACCTATCCCGACCATATCGCCATCATCGATGGCCGCCAGCGCATCGACTATCGCACTTTCTGGCAGCGGTCGCTGAAGCTTGCCTCGGCCCTTCAGAAGCGCGGCATCGGCAAGGGCGACACCGTCACCGTCATGCTGTCAAACACGCCGCCGATGCTGGAGGCGCATTTCGGCGTGCCGATGACCAAGGCGGTGCTGCATTCGCTCAACACCCGCCTCGATGCGGCGGTCATCGCCTTCCAACTCGATCATGCCGAGACCAAGGTGCTGATCGTCGACCGCGAATTCTCCGGCGTCGTCAAGCAGGCCCTGGAACTGGCCAGGGTCAAGCCGCTGGTCATCGACTATGACGATCCCGAATACGCCGCCGACGCGCCGTACCCAAAGGGCGAGCGGGTAGGCTCACTGGACTATGAGGCATTTGTCGCAGGCGGCGACGCGGACTTCGCCTGGTCGATGCCCGACGACGAGTGGGATGCGATTTCGCTCAACTACACGTCCGGAACGACGGGCAATCCGAAGGGCGTCGTCTACCACCATCGCGGTGCGGCCCTGATGGCCTACACCAACACCATCCATGCCGGCATGGCCAAGCACGCGGTCTATTTGTGGACGCTGCCGATGTTCCACTGCAATGGCTGGTGCTTTCCCTGGACGCTCGCCGTCCAGGCCGGCACCCATGTCTGTCTGCGCTGGGTGCGGCCGAAGCCGATCTACGATGCGATCGCCGATCAGGGCGTCACCCATCTGTGCGGCGCGCCGGTCGTCATGTCGGTGCTGATCAATGCCAGGGACGAGGACAAGCGCGCATTTCCGCAGACGGTCACTTTCAACACGGCTGCAGCACCCCCGCCGGAAGCCGTGCTGTCGGGGATGGCGGATGCCGGCTTTGCCGTCACCCATCTCTACGGCCTGACCGAGACCTATGGCCCGGCGGTCGTCAACGAATGGCACGGCGCCTGGGATGATCTCGAAAAGGGCGAGCGCAGCGCCAGGAAGGCGCGGCAGGGCGTGCGCTATGCAGCGCTCGAAGGCCTGACGGTCATGGACCCCGAGACGATGCGGACGACACCGGCCGACGGCGAGACAATCGGCGAGGTCATGTTCCGCGGCAACATCGTCATGAAGGGCTACCTGAAAAACCGCAAGGCGAGCGACGAAGCCTTCGCCGGCGGCTGGTTCCATTCCGGCGATCTCGGCGTCATGCACCCCGATGGCTACATCCAGCTCAAGGACCGCTCCAAGGATATCATCATCTCCGGTGGCGAGAACATTTCCTCTATCGAGGTCGAGGACGCGCTCTACAAGCACCCGTCGGTTGCCTCTTGCGGCGTCGTCGCCAGGCCCGACGACAAATGGGGCGAAGTGCCTGTTGCCTATGTCGAGCTGAAACCCGGCAAGGTCGCGACCGAAGCCGAGATCATCGATCACTGCCGCGCGCTGCTTGCCCGGTTCAAAGTGCCGAAGGCGGTCATCTTCGCCGAAATCCCGAAAACCTCGACCGGCAAGATCCAGAAATTCCGGCTACGCGAGATGGCCAAGGGGGCTTAGCTGCATCGCCACCCATGCTTCGCCTCGACAATTTGTCGCGGGCTTCCGGGCTTCGTCATCCTAGGGTGTAGCAGTCGCGAGCGACGTCGCGGAAACCCTGGAGCTGCTCCGCAGCCCAAGGGATCCATGCCGTCACCTTGCGGCCGAGCTCCGACAGTCGAGAATGGCGGCTGCAGGCTACAGCTCGCTGACCGGTGTAACCTATTGATCCGTCGCACTCTTTGACCAACGCCGCGGCATGGATCCTAGGGTCTGCGCCGCGTCGCTTCGCTCCTTGCTTCGCCCTAGGATGACGAATTCATCAGGGCCAGCCGCTAACAGCGATCGTCGATTCCACCTTCTCACTGTCACCATCTGTCACCATTCGTACGTGTATACCGAATTCGCATTGACAGGTCCTTCTTTTCGATTTACGAGTGATGAAAATCAAAATTCGTCACTCGTAAATCGATAGAGGATCATGTCCGAAGCCGCCACCATAGTCGCCGAAGCCGCCCGACAGGAAAATGTAACGCGCATTCTCGATTGCGCCGAGCGCCTGTTCCGGCACTATGGCTACGGCAAGACCAATGTCGCCGACATTGCGCGTGAGCTCGGCATGTCGCCGGCCAACATCTACCGTTTCTTCGCCTCCAAGGTCGAAATCCACCAGGCCGTCTGCGGCCGGATGCTCGGCGCCAGCTACAAGATGGCCTACGAGATTTCGCGTCTGCCGATCAGCGCCGAGGAGCGGCTCCGGCGCTACGTGCATGCGCAATACAAGATGACGATGGAGGTCATGCTCGACGACCAGAAGGTCCACGAGATGGTCATCGTCGCCCTCGAACGGGATTGGGGTGTGATCGACAAGCATGTCGACAGCATTCACGACCTGTTCGCGGAAATCATTCGTGACGGGATCGAGGCCGGTGAGTTCAGAAAACAGGATCCGGTTATCGCGTCTCGCTGTTTCGGCGCCGCGACCGTCATCCTGTGTCACCCGCAGATGGTGGCGCAATGCCTTGCCAAGACCAACCGGGCAATGCCTGACGACCTCGTCGACTATGCAATCAAGGCCTTGAAGTAGCCTCCGCCCGTCGGGCGCCGGTTTCAACGATTCATCTCCATTTCGGGAGTACGCGCGTGTCTTCGTTCAGTTCAATCATCGGCAGGCTGCCGGTTGTAGGCCCGGTGCTGCTTGTCACCGCCACTCTCGGGCTTGCCGGCTGCAGCCAGGAAAAAGCCGAAGTCAAGGATATCATCCGCCCGGTCAAGGTTGTCGAGATCGCGAAGGTAAATGACACCCGCACGCTCTCCTATTCCGGCTCGGTGAGGGCCCGCACCGAGAGCGCTCTGGCATTTCGCGTCAATGGCAAGATCACCGAGCGCCTCGTCGATATCGGCCAGCATGTGGCCTCGGGCGATGTGCTCGCCCGCATCGATCCCATTGACTACGACCTTTCGGTCAAGAGCGCGCAGGCAGCGCTCGATGCCGCCGAGCGGCAGGTCGAGACCGTGGAACTCGCCCGCAAGCGTGCCGAGCAGCTTTTTGCCAAGAATTTTGCCCCGAAATCACAGCTCGAACAGGCGACCTTGACCTATGACCAAGCGGTCGCCACCCGTGATTCCGCCCTTTCGACACTGGCTCAGGCGAAGAACCAGGTCGGTTATACCGATCTCAAGGCCGACAGGGATGGCATCGTCACCACGGTCAGCGCCGACGTTGGCCAGGTGGTCGGTTCCGGTACGCCGGTTGTCACTGTCGCTGTCGACGGCGAAAAGGAAGTGCTGATCGCCGTCCCCGAAATGGAAATCGCCGAATTCAAGCCGGGCAAGGCGGTCAAGGCGGGCTTCTGGTCGGACGATGCGCTGGCGCTCGACGGCAAGGTCCGCGAAGTCGCCGGCAGCGCCGATCCGCAATCACGCACCTTTGCCGTCCGCGTCAGCCTGCCCAACGATCCGCGTGTGCTGCTCGGCATGACCGCCAGCATCGAAGCCACGGCGGCCAATGAGCGGCAGCTGGTCTCGATCCCCCTGAGCGCACTGGCCGAGCAAGGCACCCAATCGATCGTCTGGACCGTCGATCGTGGCGCCGACACCGTTCATGCTCGTCCGATCAAGGTTGCCGAGTTCGCCGCCGATGGCGTGCGTGTCGCGGAGGGTTTGAAACCCGGCGATGTCGTGGTCGCCGCCGGCACGCAATTCATGACCGAGAACCTCAAGGTGAAGCTCGCCGGTGATACGGCGCTGCAATCGGCATCCGCGGCGGACGGCGACGCCAAGCAGGTGCGCTGACGACAGACAACCGGCTGCGCGTTCCCGCAGTCGCTGGTTTCCGGGCGGCAGGCGCCCGACCGAGACGCTCGATTGATGTAACCCCCACATCGATTTCGCGTCCCACCGCGATGAGTGCTTCTCCGCTGGGAGAGCCTTGCCGCCCGGAAGCCACTACGAACCCTCGATTTTGTTGCGCTAGATAGATGGACCAGCGTCGATGACCAATTCCACGGAAGAGAAGCGGCCCTTCAACCTGTCGCGCTGGGCAATCGGCCATCCCGCCATTGCGCGGTTCCTGTTCGGCCTGATCATCATTTCCGGCGCGCTCGGCCTGATGCGCATGGGCCAGAAGGAAGATCCCGATTTCACCTTCCGGGTCATGGTCGTCCAGGCGATCTGGCCGGGCTCCTCGATCCAGGAGATGGAAGACCAGGTCGTCAACAAGATCGAACGCAAGCTGCAGGAAACGCCGCATCTCGATTTCGTGCGCTCCTTTACCCGCGCCGGCAGCGCCATCATCACCGTGCAGATCAAGGGCGACACCAACACTGCCGAGGTGACCGACGCGTTCTACCAGGTGCGCAAGAAGGTCGGTGACATTGCCGGTGACTTGCCGCAAGGTCTGCTCGGCCCCTATTTCAACGATGAATTTGGCGACACCTTCATCACCCTGCATTCGATCAGCGGCGACGGCTTCAGCTATCCCGAGCTGAAGAAGTTCGCCATCCAGGCGCGCGACATGCTTTTGACGACGCCCGGCGTCGAGAAGGCCGTTATCATCGGCGACCAGCCTGAAAAGCTCTATATCGACGTCTCGTCCAAGGCCCTGGCCGAACGCGGCCTGACGCTGACCGATCTGCAGAATGCGATCAAGGGACAGAACAATGTCGACCCGGCCGGCTCCGTCGATACCGGCACCAACTCGGTGCGCATTTCCGTCGAGGGCGATGTCGGCAAGGTCGAGGATATCAGGAACCTGCGCCTGCGCGCCGGCGGTCAGGTCACGAGGCTGGGCGACATCGCCACGGTGAGTTCGGGGTTGCAGGATCCGTTCCAGCGAAAGTACCGCTTCAACGGCCACGACAGCGTGCAGTTGGGCGTCGTCATGGCCAAGGGCTTCAAGGTTACCGATGTCGGCAAGGATGTCGAGGCCACCTACAAGCGCTTCGAAGAGGCGCTGCCCTACGGCGTTGCGGTCGACCAGATCTCCGACCAGCCGGGCGTCGTCACCGATGCGGTGGCGGAGTTCATGC
Organism: Mesorhizobium sp. M7A.F.Ca.US.005.03.1.1; assembly: GCF_003997975.1. Taxonomy (NCBI): domain Bacteria; kingdom Pseudomonadati; phylum Pseudomonadota; class Alphaproteobacteria; order Hyphomicrobiales; family Phyllobacteriaceae; genus Mesorhizobium; species Mesorhizobium sp. M7A.F.Ca.US.005.03.1.1. The sequence goes on along the minus strand of NZ_RZRO01000004.1, from coordinate 8,952 downwards.
ATGCGCTTGGCGAAGCGTTGCTGATCGTGCTCGTCGTCTCGTTCCTGTCGATCGGTTGGCGTTCCGGCCTGGTCATCGCCATCGCCATCCCGCTGGTGCTGGCCGCGACCTTCGCCATCATGTACGAGCTCGGCATCGACCTGCAGCGCATCTCGCTCGGCGCGCTGATCATCGCGCTCGGTCTTCTGGTCGACGACGCGATGATCGTCGTTGAGATGATGGAGCGCAAGCTGGAGGAGGGGATGGTCAAGGTCGAGGCGGCGAGCTTCGCCTATTCCTCGACCGCCTTCCCGATGCTGACCGGCACGCTGATCACCACGGCCGGCTTTATTCCGGTCGGCTTCGCGGCCTCGACCGCCGGCGAATATGTCCGCACGCTGTTCTATGTCGTCGGCATCGCGCTGATCGTCTCCTGGTTCGTCGCGGTCTATTTCACGCCATGGCTCGGCAACATGATCCTCAAGCAGCGCAAGCATGCCGGCAGCCATCACGATGTCTTCGACACGCGTTTCTACCGCCGGCTTCGTGCCACCGTCAGCTGGGCCGTGCGCCATCGCATCATCGTCCTGGTGATGACGCTGGTCACCTTCGGCACCAGCCTGTGGGCTTTCCAGTTCATTCCGCAGAACTTCTTCCCGCAATCGTCGCGGCCGGAAATCCTCGTCGACCTTTGGCTGCCGGAAGGCACCAGCATCAAGGAAGTCGAGGCGCAGGCCAAGGCGCTCGAGACCAAGATGATGGACGACAAGGACAAGCGTTTCATCGCCACCTATATCGGCGAGGGCGCGCCGCGCTTCTTCCTGCCGCTCGACCAGCAACTGAGCAACCCCAACTTTGCCCAGTTGCTCGTCATGGCCAATGACGAACCGGCTCGCGAGCGTCTGATCGTCAAGTTGCGCACCGTCCTGGCGCAAGACTTCCCGTCCATCCGTGCCAAGGTCGATCGTCTGTTCCTCGGTCCGCCGACCGGCTGGCCGGTGCAGATGCGCGTCATGGGGCCGGATCGCCAGGAGGTGCGCCGCATCGCCGACCAGGTGAAGGCGAAGTTCCGTGAAGATCCGCTGCTTGGCGCCGTGCATGATGACTGGCTGGAGCCGGTTCCGGCGATGAAGCTGGTCATCGACCAGGATCGTGCCCGCGCACTCGGCGTCACCTCGCAGCGCATCCGCCAGATGCTGCAGGCGACGATGTCCGGCGCGCCGCTCGACGACTTCCGCGACGGCGAGGAGACGGTGTCCATCGTCGCCCGCGAGCCGAATGCCAGCCGCAGCCTGCTGTCCTCGGTCGACTCGGTCTATATCCCGACCGACTTCGGCGGTTTCGTGCCGCTGTCGCAGGTGGCCAAGGTGGTGCCGGTGCTGGAGCAAGGCATCGAATGGCGCCGCGACCGCCTGCCGACCATCAGCGTGCGCGCCACCTTGCCCGACGGCGTGCAGTCCAACGACGTCGTCACCAAGATGTACAACGACATGAAGGACCTGCGTGCGGGTCTGGCGCCCGGTTACAAGATCGAAATCCAGGGCGGTGCGGAGGATTCGGCGGAAAGCCAGGCTTCGATCGCCGCCAAGGCACCGATCATGCTGGCCGTCATTGTCGTGCTTTTGATGATCCAGCTGCAGAACTTCGGCAAGGCGATGCTGGTGCTGGCGACCGGTCCGCTTGGCATTATCGGTGCTGCCGCGGCACTCCTGATCAGCGGTGCGCCGTTCGGCTTCGTCGCCATTCTCGGCGTCATCGCGCTGCTCGGCATCATCATGCGCAACTCGATTATCCTGGTCGACCAGATCGACCAGGACATCGCCGCGGGCATGGACCGCTACGAGGCCATCATCGGTTCGGCCGTTCGCCGTTTCCGGCCGATCACGCTGACGGCGCTGACGGCGGTGCTGGCGCTGATCCCGATCTCGCGCGGCGTCTTCTGGGGTCCGCTCGCCTACGCCATGATGGGCGGCATCCTGGTTGCCACGGTGCTGACCATCCTGGTCCTGCCGGCCGGTTACGCCCTGTTCTTCGGCCGGGAGCCGAAGAAGCGCGGGGCGGAGGGACGGACGGACGATCTGGAACTGAGCCAGGAAGCCGAAAAGCCGCAACTGGCGCTGGCCGCCGAATAGATCGATCGCGCCAGTCGAAAAGGATCGGGCGCGCCGAAGCGCGCCCGATCCTTTTTATTTTTATGAGGTCAGATGACGAAGAACCAGTTGGCGAGCAGCATCACCACCACGCCGGCGACCAGCGTCAGATAGGGCAGCATGCCCGCCTTTTTGACCGAGAGGTCGGCCCCCGTCATGCCGAGATCGGCCAGCATGTGGTCGGGGAACTTGCCCTTGTCCTGAATGTAGTGTCGGAAGCAGAACACCGGGATGATCAGCGCTGCCGTGATCAGGCCGGCCCACAGCGCCATCGGGTTCCATACCTTGGCACCGGCGCCCATGAAGATCGCGTTGACATAGGCGAAGATCGCCCCGATCCCGAGCAGCCAGCTCGGCGCCTTCCAGGGCCGTGCGATATGGCCGTTGTCGATGCGGTGGATCCAGCCGGCGTTGAGGTTGAGGAAGTTGAAGATGATGTAACCGCAATTCGACACGGCGAGGATGAAGAAGAAGCTCGTCGCGTCGGCCGAGGCGATGGCCAGCACGATCAGGTTGAAGACGAGATCGGTCCACATTGCCCGTGTCGGCGCACCATGTTCGTTGACATGGCTGAGATAGCGCGGCAGCCAGCCATCGACCGAGCCCTGGTAGAGCGTACGCGAAGAGCCGGCCATGGCCGTCATGATGCACAGCACCAGCGCCAGGATCATCAGCATCACCAACAGGCTGTGGACTAGCGCGCCGCCGCCGACCATGCCGGCCAGCGCGTCGGCGACCCCGGAGCCGTCGACGATCGGCGTCGCCAGCATACCGTTGAGGCCAAGCACGCCCTGGAAGGTGAACGGCACCAGGATGAACAGCAGCATGCACAGAAGGCCGGAATAGAAAATCGCCTTGAACGTGTCGGTGCCGGGGTTCTTGAACTCGGATGTGTAGCAGACGGCGGTCTCGAAGCCGTAGGTCGACCAGGCGGCGATGAACATACCACCAAGCACCAGCGTCCAGCCGGCGATGTTCCAGGCACCGGGCTCGGGCGCGTAGGCTGCGGCCAGCGGCACCAGCGGCGAAAAATTCGCCCAGTTGATCTGGCCGGTGACGATCGGCACCACGCCGACGATCAGCATCGGGACGATGACCAAGAGGCCGATATATTTCTGCACATTGGCGGTGCCGAGAATGCCGCGATGCTGGATCGCAAAGATGATCAGCATCAGCACTGCGCCGATGAAGAAGGTCGCGTTGAAGGTGAACGAGACCGGTCCCAGCGTGTGGCTGTAAAGCGTCCAGTTGCGGATTGCCGGCGTCGCCGCCGCGGTCACCGCTGTGATGGCGTCGGCGGCACTCGTCCCGGCATGCGCGGCGATATAGGCGACGACATCGGGTGAGGTTTCGGTGAACAGCGGCACTGGCGCCAGCGCGTTGAGGATGTAGGCGGCGGCGATCGAGCAGCCGAGCGACAGCACCGGCGACCAGGCGAACCAGTTGCACCAGACAGACAGCGGCGCGATGAACTTGGAATAGCGCAGCCAGGCGGTGGCGCCGTAGATCGACGCGCCGCCCGACTTGTTCGGAAACAGGCCGGCGATTTCGGCATAGGTGAAGGATTGCAGGAAGCCCATGATCATGGAGAAGATCCAGATCGCGAAGGCCAGCGTGCCGGTCGTGCCGGCAATGCCGCCGATCGAGAACAGGACCAGGGCCGGCACGCCGCTCGCCACCCAGAAGGCGCCGCGCCAGTCGATATTTCGGTGCAACTTGCCTTCGGCAAGCGGCTCCAGGACAGTCGTTATCGTGCTCATATGTCTTTGTTCCCCATTTTGATGTTCCCCGTTCGTGACGGCCGCGACTTCGCGAGGCTTCATCATCGACGCATGCTTTGGGCGGCTGTCGGTGTTTCCACTCAGTCGCATTTTTTTCTTAACAGTGAAGATTGATCCGGCGCGCTTTCAGGTCAAGCGATTTGTCGCGCCGTGCACATCACGCTTGCGAAACATGTCGGCTTCACACTGCCGCGGTGGGATTGTTCGGAAAAGGACCAAGGGTCAGGAAGCGAAAAACCCGCCGGAGGCGGGTCGCAGCGCAAATCAGCACCATGGACGAATATGTAGCATAGCTGCCCTCAGCAGGTCAAGAAAAAATTCCTATCACGAACTGCAGCACGGCCTCACTGTCTTGGGAGGGAAGGGCCGTCAGGAACGCGGTTTGGTCTTTTGCGGATCGTAGTGGGCGAAGGCGACGACTCGCGCCGGCAGCCGCTTGGCATGGCCGTCGAGCTTGCCGATCTCGACCTCGGTACCGACAGCCGAATGGGTGACATCGAGCCTGGCCAGCGCGATGGTCTTGTTCAGCACCGGCGAGCGCATGCCTGACGTGACCACGCCGATCTGGGCACGGCCGACATGCACGCAATCGCCATGGCCGACGTCGACATTGGCGTCGATGTCGAGACCGACCAGCTTCGTCTGCGGGTGCTCCTTGCGGCGGATCAGCGCCTCGCGGCCGACGAAATCGTCGGTCTTGCTCTTCAGCGGCACGGTGAAGCCGATGCCGGCCTCGAACGGATCGGTCTGGTCGGAAAATTCGTATCCGGCGAAGATCAACCCGGCCTCGATGCGCACCATGTCCAGCGCCTGCAGTCCCATCGGCTTCAGCCCGTGCGGCTGGCCGGCTTCCCAGATGGCGTCGAAGACTTTTTCGGCGTCGCGCGGATGGCACCAGATCTCGTAGCCGAGCTCGCCGGTATAGCCGGTGCGCGAGACGACGACCGGAATGCCGTTGCCGCCACCAATGCGGGCGACGGCGAAGCGGAACCATTCGAGTTCGTCGATCGACGGCTGCAGCGGCGAGGTCCAGATCACCTCCCTGAGGATGTCGCGGCTCTTCGGTCCCTGCACGGCGACATTGTGCATCTGGTCGGTGGAGGAACGCACAAGGACATTGAGGCCGAGTTTTGTCGCCGTCTCGCGCAGCCACTCGCCAGACAGATCGTCGCCGCCGACCCAGCGGAAATTGTCCTTGCCCAGCCGCAGCAGGGTGCCGTCATCAATCATGCCGCCATGCGCGTAGCACATGGCCGAATAGACCACCTGGCCAACGCCGAGCTTCTTGACGTCGCGGGTCAGCGTGTATTGCAGCAGCGCTTCGGAATCCGGGCCGGTGACCTCGAACTTGCGCAGCGGCGACAGGTCCATGATCACCGCGTCTTGGCGGCAGGCCCAGTATTCGGCGATCGGCCCGTCCTTGGCGAAGGAATTGGCGAGCCAATAGCCCTTGTACTCCTGAAAGTTGCGGGTGTGCTTGGCAAAGCTCGAATGAAAAGCGGTCTCGCGGGTCATTTTCGGTTCCGAATCGGGCGTCATGCGTCTGGCGATCGCTCGCGAGAATTTGTGCTGGCCGGAATAGGTCCGCACATGGATGTCGGTCGGGTTCCAGCCATTGGCCGGCGTCGTGTCGTCGGGGCAGGCGGAGGAAACGCAAACGATGTCGGTGAGCGCCCTGAGCAGCACATAGTCGCCCGCCCGCGACCACGGCTCGTCGGACACCATGACGCCATGCGCGTCGATCGCCGTGTTGAAGAAGAAGTTGATCGCCATCCAGCCCGCGCGGGGATTGACGCCCTTGCCGACCAGAGCGCCGTTGAAATTCTCCGAACAGTTGGTGTGTCCGGGATAGCCGATGTCGTCGTAATATTTGGCGGCGCAGGCGAGCGCGAAGGCGTCGTGCCGGCCGCATGTGTCCTGCACCACCTCGACCAGCGGCTCCATGTCCTGGTCATAGTATTTGGAATGCAGGCCGGGCATCGGGTAGCTCGCACCCATGAGCGTGCGCGTCGTCGTCACGTCGAGCGGATGATCCAGTCCCCTGTCCAGCTTGCGCGCCGAAAAGCACTGGAAATCGGTGCATTGGCGCCCGTCGACATCGATGATCTGCAGATAGTCGCCAGCCCTAACGAAATAGGCCTCCGCGGTCGCCGAATGGACGCGCAAATCGAGCACCGGGTCGGCAAGCGGATCAGCCAATACCGATTTCGCCGCCGGGCGGATCGTGGCGCGGCGAACGAAGACGGTCAGCGGTGTCGCCGTGTCATGACCATCGACCAGCATCGGCCCGCCGGGGGCGGCAATCAGCACCACACCATCGCGTGCGACGGTGAAAGCCTGCTCGGTGCCGGCCGGTGTCGTGACGCCGAACACCCGCACGGCCTTGGCGTGGTCAAGCTGCACCTGCCGGCGGGCGAGCCCGCTCCGCAGGGATGCGAGACTGTCGTCCCCCTCTATGAGCAGCGCTTTGATGCCGGCAGCGTTGCTGTTCGATGCTTCACCAAAAATGCTGGGATCGGTCGCGCCGGTCCTGTCCCAGGCCAGAAGTTCGCAGGCCTGGCCGCCTTCGACATTGCGCACGGTGATCGCGTCGCCGGCCTCGATGTCGATCAGCACCGCGCCGTTGCCCTGGATCGTATAACGCTCCATGCCCGGCGGCAGCGCGATCTGGCCGGGCCTCAGGATGAGGCTAGGCTTGGGCGGTCCGGCGGCAATTGCGGGGTAGGGCGACTGGCTCATCTCAGCCTTGCGGTTCGAGAAACAAGTTTGCCTGTGTGTGAAATTATTTTAGCAGCAAGAATAGCAGTGCGGTTGGGTTTGGCAAGGCGGAGGTGGCGCGCGCTTTCCCTTCTCCCCTTGTTGTGGGAGAAGGGAAGACTAGCCAAGGCTAAGCCAGTCTCTCTGTATGGTCGATGTCGACGCCGTACTCCGCGCCCGAATCCAGCATCGTATGCCAAAGGCTCTCGGCAAACGTCGCAAACATCAGAACGTTGAACACCGCCTGCCCATCCGTCCGATCACCGCCGCGCCAGAGCGTGACGCTGGTGTGATCCATCGACGTCGCGGCGGCGGCGCCAACCGGAAACGCATCGGGATGCAAATCGATCGACGACAGTTTCGCCAGCATTGTCCGCGCCTTGGCGCCGGAGATGCTGACCAGAACCCGCGCATGCGACTGGTCCGACAGCGAGCCGGACAATGCGGGCTCCAGCGTCTGTATCGTGTGCTTGCCGCCCTTCGACAGCACGAAGAACTGGTCCGGTCCCGACCAGATCAGGGTTGCGTCCGAAGTCCGCACCGCCTTGGGCGCATCAGGGACAGCAACACCAAACCGAGCCTTGGCGGCTTGTCCCAGCTCGGCCGCCTGGCCGCGCCGCGCCATCACCTGGATCAGATCAAAATTGCGGATCTCGGTCAGCGAGACGCCGGCCTCAATACCGCGTGCACCATGCACGCCGGCAACGAGCGCCTTTTCAAGCGGACTGCGGGGAGCCCAGGAAAACTCAACCACGCTGGCGCCCTCCATCCGGGTCGTAGAAGACGGGATTGCAGAGTTCGACGTCATAGTCTTCGCCGCGCAATGGATCATGCGCGTGCACGATCTCGCCGATGCGTTCGCGGCCGCGTTCGACAAGCGCGAGCCCGATCCACTGATCCAACGTCGGCGAGAAGCAGACCGAGGTGACATAGCCCTGGTCGTTGCCGGGGCCGGGCGTCTGCCCCTTCGGGATGATGTGTGCGCCGGAGCGCAACCGGCGTGTCTCGTCCGTCGGCTTGATGCCGACGACGACCTGGCGATCTGGGGCTACCAGCGCCTCGCGTCCGGCCATGACGCGGCCGATATAGTCTTTCTTGGTCGACATCATCTTGCCCAGACCAAGATCGGCCGCTGTCGTCGTGCCGCTCAGTTCCGGTCCGGCGATGTGGCCCTTTTCGACGCGCATGACGCCGAGCGCCTCGGTGCCGTAAGGCGTCACGCCGAATGGCGCACCGGCCAGCATCAGATTGCGCGCCATCGCATCGCCGAAGCGTGCCGGTACCGAGATCTCGAAGGCCATTTCGCCGGAGAACGAGATGCGGAACAGCCGCGCCTTGAGGCCGCCGCGCAATGTCACTTCGCGCGCGCCCATGAACGGAAAGCCTTCGTTGGAAAGGTCCTCGGACTCATCAACGATCTGTTTCAGCAACTCCCGCGCGCTCGGTCCGGCGATCGAGAACTGCGCCCACTGGTCGGAGACGGAAGTGAGCTGCACGTCGAGCTCCGGGAACAGCACCTGGCGGCAGAATTCGAGATGCTGCATCACCAGACCGGCCTTGGCCGTGGTGGTGGTGAGAAAATAGTGGTCTTCGGCCAGCCGCGACGTGGTGCCGTCGTCATAGACGATGCCGTCCTCGCGCAGCATCAGACCGTAGCGCGCCTTGCCCACTGCAAGACTGGAGAAGGTGTTGATGTAGACGCGGTCGAGGAAGGCGCCGGCATCCGGACCGTGCACGTCGATCTTGCCGAGCGTCGAGACATCGCAGAATCCGACGCCTGAGCGCACCGCCTTGACCTCGCGCGTCACCGATTCCAGCCAGTCCTTCTCGCCCGCGCGGGGGTACCACTGCGCCCGTTTCCAAAGACCGGTGTCGACGAAGACAGCACCTTGTTCCACCGCCCAGTGATGCGACGGCGTCAGCCGCGTTGCATGAAAAGTCTCATCGCGATGGTGTCCGGCAAAGGCGCCGATGGCGACGGGCACGTAAGGCGGGCGATAGATGGTCGTGCCGGTCTCGGGAATGGATTTGCCTGTTACCGCCGCCATGATGGCGAGGCCGGCGACGTTGGAGGTCTTGCCCTGGTCGGTCGCCATGCCGAGCGTGGTGTAGCGCTTCAGATGCTCGACCGATTCAAAACCCTCGCGCTGCGCCAGCTCGATGTCGGACGCGGTGACGTCGTGTTGCTGGTCGACAAAGGCTTTGCCCTTGCCGGCGACATGCCAGAGCGGGGTGAGCGAGAAAGCCTCGTCATCGGCGGCAGGCGCGGCGCGAGGGTTTTGAAT